>JABMPG010000529.1 GCA_013203855.1 bacterium | reverse complement strand
TGGGCGGGGACGGGCGCGGGGGTAGGGGCAGGCTTGGCCTGCGCGACAATCCGGGTCTCCAGCAGACTCGCGATATCCCGCGCCACGGGCTTGACAGACGTTTCTTCTCTGCTCAGATTCTCGAGGAGAAGCGCTTCGAGCCGAGAGGTGGTATTCCGGTCGTTCGAACGCGTTCGGGACAGGGTGGAAGTGGTTTTGTGATCACGGGTGACCGAACGGCGAAGTCGGGATTCGAGGGGGGACTCGGGGCCTTCGCGAGTGAGTCCCGCGGGCAGATCGAGGATGGAGATCTCGACCTGGCTGGTCCGGCCATCTCCGCCGGGCAGAACCCGGACTTCGACCGGTGTCTCTTGCGCGTAGCAGGTTCCGAGCGTCAGGATTCCCAGAAGGATCCAGACGGCGGGGGAAAGTTGAAAATCAGTGCCAACAGATCTCATGAAATCACGTCACTTGCCGGCCCGAACCCGGGTCTTGCCACCATCGCTGTGTTTCATCTCGACGGCCACCGATTTTGCTCCGGCTGCGGCGCCGGGCGAACGGCCCGCAGCCAGAACGGCTTGCGGCACGGGTGTTCCCGCGAGGGGGGTGTCCTTCAGGGCGAAGGCAGCCAAGCCTTTATAGAGGCCCAAAGAGACGCTGTCAAGGTAAGCCGAATCGAGGAGGCGCATCTCGTCCTCAGGGTGGGAAAGGAACAGGACTTCGGCCAGGGCGGAGGGCAGCTGCGTTGACCGCCGCATGGGGCGGAAAGCGTGCCACCGCACCCCCTTTTCGCGTCTCGGACTCTCCGTCTCGGCCACCAGCGCGTCGTAGATCTCCCGCGCAAAATCTTTCCCGTGGGCATGATAGTAGAACGAGATCGTTCCCGCCGAATCCAGGGGATTGCTTCCCGATGGAGTTGAGTTGTTGTGGATGCTTAGCAGAAGATCCGCGCCGCTGGCGGCGATCATTTCGACGCGCTTATCCAATTTGACATATTCATCTTTTCCCCGAGTGAGAAGAACCGTCGCGCCAGCCGCCCGGAGCCGGTCCGCCAGCCTCAGAGCGATTTCCAGATTCGCGTCGGCTTCCCGCAGGCCAGCGGGCCCAATAGCGCCGGGGTCGCTCCCGCCGTGGCCAGGGTCGAGAAAGACCTTGAAGCCAAGAAGGGGTCGCTCGGTTGCGGAGCCGGGGGCAGGCGCGGATCGGAGCCTGACCACGAGTCGGGCCTCCTCGAAAAACGCCTCATATCCCCACAGGCGGTCCGTGTCCAGGTCGAGATGAAGCCGCCACCGGCCGCCTAGATCGGTCTTCGCGTGAATCGAGCGAATCAGGCCGGGCTGGTCCTGACTGAACTCGGGCCCACTCACACCCCAGACGGACACGGCTACCGAAGTGGCCTGTTCGTCGGCGAGGATAACCAGTGGTGGCCAGGTCTGGATCACTCCTTGCCAGGAAAGGGGGAAGGAGAGAACCTGCGTTCCGGGATCGGAGGATTCCTCCCGGATCATGCCGCCCAGAACCGGTGCGTCGATGGTCGGGCCAGCCTCGGGGAGAACCTGAACGCTTGTCGACTTGACGTAGACCTCATGATCGGCGCCGAGAAGGACCCGGCAGAAACCGGAGAAACGTCCCGTGGACTGGAGCATGACGTCGTGGGAAACGCTGGTGAGACGATAGATGGCCGAGGTGTCGGTATAAAGGCCGGCGTCGTCTTCGGTGGTGACAATCGTCTGATAGACCCGCCCGACGCCCGTGGTGAGGTGGCCCGGCGCCACCACCGATACGACGCGGTCCTTTCCACCGGAGTGCCCCTTCAGATGAAGAGTCACCGGCGAGTCGTTCCAATCGTCCACCGTCTCGACCGTGTGCGAACCCACATAGACGCCCGTCCCCTTCTCGGCCATATCATTCCGCTGACGGGAGTCGCCGATCGTGAACCAGGCGGCGCCGCCCGGACTGCCCTGAAAACGGACCAGTAGCGAGTCCCCGGGCAGCAAAAAGGCTTCCTTGGAAGGCTCGAGATCGCGGCTCTCGTCGATCAAGAGCGGCTCGGCCGGCACCGGTTCCAAAGGCTCGGGCCGTCGCACCCACACCTCGTACGATGTGGATTGCCCGCGCAGTGTGGATCGGAAGGCGAGAGTATTGCTCCCCGGCCTGATTGGCGCCATCCCCACGAATGCCCCGTTCGGATACAGATCCACCTCCAGTCCGTTGACCGTGATCTGGCTTCCCGGAATGGTGCAGCCAGCGAAACGAACCTGGTCGCCGTACAGGACCATCTCGCGTTGGGGATGGACGATCAGGAGAGGCGGACCACTGCCCTTGTGTTTCTTCACGGCCTCCTCCCACGCCTTGCGCGGAATCGCCTCGGGAGGCCGCGTCTTCTGCGCCTGGACGGAACCAGCGAGCATGAGGACGCCTGCGAGGAGGAGGATGGAAAGGTACAACCGCTGCGGAAATCTGCCGGAAACACAGAACATGGACAACTCCGGGGGAAAGTGAAAATCAATCGGCGGACGGGAGAACGTTCACGCGCTACGGTTTCTATTGTAACCGATGGAATCTGAAATTCAAAATGTCCAAATGACAAATGCAAAATAAGGACCTCTCCGCAATCGTCGGCGGCTGTTTTTGCCGGCCTTTCCCCACTGATTTCTTGCTGCTCAGTTTTCATCTGAATATCCTTTGACAGAAGCGGGCTCTACTGCTAAAACCACTGTGTGAGAATGATTCCTAATTGGAAGGGACAAATAACGATGGGTCAAGTCGGACGCAGAATGACTCCTCAACGCCAAATCATCCTCGAGGAGATAGCCAACGCACGGGACCATCCCACCGCCCGCGACCTCCACAACCGGGTCCGGGCCCGCCTGCCGCGGGTCAGCCTCGGCACCGTTTACCGAAACCTCGACCTCCTGTGCGAAGAGGGGAAGGTCCGCCGCATGTCCACACCCACTGGCCTGCCCGACCGCTTTGAGGGCAACCCTATGCCCCACAGCCATGTGCTGTGCGTTGCATGCGGAGAGTTTGAGGATCTGGACTTCGCTCAGCCCGGGCTCGAGAGAGACCCGAGAGTCGAGAAGACGGGCTACCATATTGTGGGTCACCAACTGGAGTTCATGGGGTACTGCCCCAGGTGTCTGGCGGAGCGGGAGGAGACCTTGGTCCCCGAGGAAGCGGTCCTGGCGACGGAAATCTGAGCCCCAGACGGCTGGACCGAAGTGGGATCGAGTGATTCGGGCTTGATTCTGGATAGGGAAGCTGTATTTTAGAAGCCTTCGCAGGACAAAATGGGGAAAGGAGACGAGATGCTGAACACGGTTGACGAGATCTTGGATTTTGCCATTCGGGAAGAGGAACAAGCCGCGGCTTTTTATCGCGAACTGGCCGCGCGAATGGATCGCTCCGCGATGAAGAAGGTCTTCGAGGACTTCGCCAAGGAGGAGGATGGCCACAAGAGCAAATTGCTGGCCGTCAAGCAGGGCGGATCGGTTATCTCCTCGAAAGAGCGGGTTCTGGACCTGAAAATCGCGGAGTATCTTCTCAAGGTCGATCCGTTCCATTCGGAGATGGATTACCAGCAGGCCCTGGTGGTGGCGATGAAGAAGGAGAAGGCCGCCTACCTGCTCTACCACAACCTGTCCCAGGCCACGTCGGACGAGGCCCTGCGGGACATTTTTCTGTCCCTTGCCAACGAGGAAGCCAAACACAAACTGCGTTTCGAGATCGAGTACGATGAGCACGTTTTGATGTGGAACTAGAGCAACGATCGGGAAAGGAGAAAGATCATGTTGAAGAAGTCTGTAGAAAAAGCGCTGAACGAGCAGATCAATGCCGAGTTGTTCTCGGCCTATCTCTACCTCTCCATGCAGGCCTACTTCGAGGGAGTCAACCTCCCGGGGTGCGCGAACTGGATGCGCAACCAGGCTCTCGAAGAATTCACCCACGCCGACAAGTTCTTCCGCTTCATCATCGAGCGTGGCGGACGGGTCGCCCTCCAGGCTATTGACGCCCCCGAAACCAAGTGGGACGGACCCCAGGCGGTTTTCGTCGCTTCGGCCGAGCATGAGGCCAAGGTAACGGCCCGGATTAACGGCTTGGTGGACTTGGCCATGAAGGAGAAGGACCACGCCACGCTGAACTTCCTCCAGTGGTTTGTGGGCGAACAGGTCGAGGAAGAGGCGGCGGTGGATCAGATCGTGCAGAAGCTGAAACTCGTCAAGGGTGAAGGCAGCGGTCTGTTCATGATCGATCAGGAACTGGCCAAGCGCACCTTCACCCCGCCCGCGGCCGCGGCGGAATAGCGCACAGCCGAGGGCGACTGTGCTACAAATAGATACGTACATTCGGGGGCGGCTGTATCACTGCAACCGCCCCGTCTTGACTTGTTCCTCAATCGAACGCCCCCCTGAAAGGATCGTCTGATGGACGTCCTTCTTCTGTCCCGCCTGCAATTCGCCGCAGCGGCCATGTTTCATTTTCTCTTCGTTCCCCTCACTCTCGGGCTCTCTCTTCTCATCGCTGTCATGGAGACCTCCTATGTCACTACGGGGGACAAGATGTACCGGCGCATGGCCCGCTTCTGGGGGCGCATCTTCATGCTGAACTTCGGCATCGGCATCATCACGGGCATCACGCTGGAGTTTCAGTTCGGGACGAACTGGTCGCGCTATTCCGAGTATGTGGGCGATATCTTCGGGTCCCTCCTCGCCATCGAGGCGACGGTTGCGTTCTTTCTCGAGTCGACCTTCATCGGTATCTGGTTCTTTGGGTGGAATCGCATTTCACCCAAGCTGCACGCCGTTTGCATCTGGATAATCGCCCTTGCCTCGTGCGTCTCGGCCTTCTGGATTATCGCCGCCAACGCGTGGATGCAGCACCCGGTGGGTTATGTGATCCGCAACGGACGGGCCGAGCTCGACAGTTTCTGGGCCCTGATCACCCACGAGACGGCCTGGATCATGTTTCTGCACACGGTCACGGGTGCTTTCATCCTGGCGGGATTCTTCCTGATGGGCGTGTCCGCCTGGCATCTGTTGCGCAATCGAAACGTGGAATTGTTCCGGCGCTCCTTTCGCATGGGCATGATCTTCGCCTTTTTCTTCTCGGTCTTCGGCGTTGTCACGGGCCACATCAGCGGCGGCAACGTGGCTCAGAACCAACCGGCCAAGCTTGCCGCGATGGAAGCCCTCTGGACCAGCGAGCAGTTCGCCGCGCAGACGCTCATCGTGATTCCCTCGCCCGGAGAGAAGCGCAACATAGTCGAGATCGGCCCCGTCCAGCCTATCCTCAGCCTGCTGGCCTATCACCGGCCGGAGGCAGAAGTGAAGGGTCTCCTCGAGTTTCCCGAGGACGAGCGGCCGTCGGTCGTCCTTTCCTTCTATCCCTTCCGGGTCATGGTTGGGCTGGGTTTCCTCTTTCCCGTCCTGTGTTTCTTCGGGTGGCTCTGGCAGACCAGCCTGCGCGACCATCCCGGGTACCTCCGCGTCATGATCTGGGCGATTCCATTGCCCTATCTGGCGATTCAGGCCGGATGGATGCTCACCGAGATGGGCCGCCAGCCCTGGATCGTTTACGGCATCATGCGCACGTCCGACGCCGTCTCGACCTTGAGACGTGCGCCAGTGATCACGTCTCTTGCCGCCTTCCTCGTCGTCTACGGCGTGATCGGAATCGCCGCTTTCATTCTGATAGGCTATTTCGCCCGCAAAGGCCCTGAACCCGCCAAAGAGGAGGCTTCCTGATGCTTGAGACCACCTGGTTTGTGCTCTGGGCGGTGTTGTGGGGCGCGTATTTCATGCTCGACGGCTATTCTCTGGGCATCGGGATGCTCTTGCCTTTTCTGGCGCGGGGCCGCAAGGAGCGCGGGGCGCTCGCGAACTCCATTGCGCCTTTCTGGGATGGCAACGAGGTCTGGCTGATCGCGGCCGGAGGCGTCACCTTCGCCGCCTTTCCCGGCACCTATGCCACCATGTTCAGCGCCCTGTATTCGCCCTTGCTGCTGATCCTTTTCGGCCTGATCCTGCGCGGAGCGGCTCTCGGATTTCGCGGCGAGGTCGAGAAACCCGGCTCGAAAATGCTCTGTGACATCCTGTTTTTCATCGGCAGCTTCGTTCCGACCCTTCTGTTTGGCGTGGCCTTCGCCAACATCTTCGCCGGCATTCCGATAGACGGAGATCGAGTGTTCCAGGGCACGACGCTGACCCTCCTGAACCCGTACGGTTTGGCCGGCGGGGTGTTATTCACCTGTTTCTTCGCGGTGCACGGTCTGCTCTGGCTGACGATCAAGACCGAGGGGCAGATCTGTGAGAAAGCGGCGCGTTGGGTCAAGAAGGGCTGGTGGGCGCTGCTGGCCGTGGCGTCGGGCTTCCTGATCGCGACGGCCTTCGCGACGAACCTCTACGCCAATTACCTCGCCAAACCCGCGCTTTTTCTGATCCCGATCGGCGCGGTGGTTGCCCTGATCGTATCGGGCCTGATGATCCGGCGGGGTTCCTGGATAGGCGCCTGGTGGGCCTCGGCCTTCACGATCTTTCTGTGCACGATCTTCGGCGTGATCGGCATGTTCCCCGCCCTGCTGCCGTCGAGCCTCGACCCAGCCTTCAGCCGCACCATCGCCAACTCGGCTTCGAGCCCGCTGACGCTGAAGATCATGCTCGGCGTGATCCTGATCTTCATCCCCCTCGTCATCGTCTACCAGTTCTGGGCCTACAGCCTGTTCGCAGGAAAGAGCGAAGGCGAGGAAAACTACTGATCCAGCGCGAAAGGGAATCTGACACAGCATGCTGACGGATAATATTCTCGACCTCATTGGCAACACACCCCTGATCCGGCTGAAAGGGGAACGCGTCTTCGCCAAGGGCGAATTCCTCAATCCCGGCGGTAGCATCAAGGATCGCGTGGCCCTGGCCATGCTCGAGGGCGCCGAACGGGACGGGAAGCTCAAGCCGGATTCCATCATTTGCGAGCCCACGTCGGGAAATACCGGCATCGGAGTCGCGCTTGTGGGGCATTTGAAAGGCTACAAAGTCCGCATCGTCATGCCCGAAAACATGAGCGAAGAGCGCAAGCGGCTCATCAAGGCCCTCGGTGCGGAACTCGTCCTGACTCCGGCGGAGAAAAGTCTCGACGGGGCAGTGGAAAAAGTTAGGCAGATGGCCGCCGAGGACCCGAGGGTTTTTGTTCCCCAGCAGTTCGAAAATCCGGACAACCCGCGGATTCACTATGAGGCTACTGCCGTCGAACTCTGGCGCCAGATGACTGGCGATGTGGACTGCTTCGTGGCCGGGGTTGGCAGCGGAGGCACTCTGCAAGGCGTGGGCAAGTTTCTGCGCGAGCGCAAACCGGGTGTGAAGATCGTGGCTGTCGAGCCGAGGAACGTGTCGGCCCTTCTGGGCCACGAGCCCGGCCTGCACCAGATTCAGGGCATCGGCGACGGGTTCATTCCGGCCATTCTGAACGTGTCGCTGGTCGACGACGTGATCGAGGTGAGCGACGAAGATGCCATCGAGACCACGCGCGAACTCGGCCGCGACTTTGGCCTTCTCGTCGGCATATCGTCGGGCGCGGTTACTCGCGCGTTCGTCCCTGCATTCACCATCGCCTCCGTCGGCTCGCGCGGTATCGCAGCAAGGCCAGCGCGGTAGATGGCGCGCTCACGAGAATTGACCACCACTTCCCAATGATTGCGCACCGGAACCGCTGCGCGTATCGCCGCATCTACTTCCGCATCGCTCGGCTCGCTCGGGGCTGTCA
>JABMPG010000528.1 GCA_013203855.1 bacterium | reverse complement strand
GGTAGAGCCGCTTCTGCAGGCCCAGTTTGATACGGGCCACAGCGCGCGTGATCTTCCGCGTAACGAAGGTCTCGCCCCGGAGAGGAGACTCGTGGTTGAACAGAATCCCGTTGCAGGCGAACATGCCGTAGGCTTCCCGATAGTTCACGGTGATCCAGTAGGCGTACAGCTTGGCCACCGCATAGGGAGAGCGCGGATAGAAAGGCGTCTTTTCGCTCTGGGGGGTCTCCTGCACCTTGCCGTACAGTTCGGACGTGGAAGCCTGATAGAACCGCGACTTCTTCTCCAAGCCCAGGATGCGGATCCCTTCCAGAAGCCGCATCGTCCCCAAACCATCGGCGTTGGCCGTGTACTCCGTCATGTCGAAGGAGACCTTGACGTGGCTCATAGCGGCCAGGTTGTAGATCTCGTCCGGTTGAACCTGCTGCAGAATGCGGATCAGGTTCGTAGAGTCCGTCATGTCCCCATAGTGCAGGACCAGCCGACGATCCCGTTCGTGCGGATCCTGGTAGAGGTGGTCGATACGCTCGGTGTTGAAGAGGGAGGACCGGCGCTTGATGCCATGCACGGTGTATCCCTTTTCCAGAAGGAGTTCGGCCAGGTAAGCGCCGTCCTGTCCTGTCACTCCCGTAATCAAAGCCGTCTTAGCCATTTAAGTCTCCTATGCGGGGTGCGGTTGGAAAACCGAAAACACCCGATCGCCCGAAATGACCTCTATCCCTTGGGCGTTGATCGAGATGAAGATTGTCGACAAAAGCAGGCGACTTGTCAAGGTTTGACCGGAATGGATCCGAGTGTGGGTGATTCACCCACCGAATTCCCTTGAAATCGACTCGTGCTCCGTGGGAAAATTCTAGACATGATCGTCGTGAGCGAGGGAGAGAGGGAAACGATGCGAGGCCGATGGCTGAGGGCAGGTTCTGGTCCGCAGGTCAGAGCTGGCAACACGATTCGATTGCCCGGCATCCGGGCAAGGCAAGGTAGTGCCGCGCGGGGGGGCGTACGATATACTCTCCTGATCGCTTTACTTCTGACCTTCTCACACACCTTCCCGTCCGAAGCCTCTTACGATCTGTACATCTCTCCGGCTGGAAGTGACCAGAATCCGGGCACGATCAACCAACCCCTGCAGACTCTCGAGGCCGCCCGCTACGCGATCCGGATCTACAAGCAGACCTACGACCTTCCCGCGGATGGCGTCAATGTCTGGCTGAGAGGCGGGCACTACGAGAGGCAGTGGCCTTTCACACTCGAGTCTCAGGATTCCGGATCTCCCACCTCCTACATCTCCTATCGGGCCTATCCCGGCGAAACACCAAAAATCGTCGGCGGTGTGGTCGTCCCCACCCACCTCTTCACGACCGTCGCATCGAGCTCCCCGAACTGGTGGAGGATAGACTCTCTCGCGCGGGGAAATCTCATGCAGGTGGACTTGGTTCAATTGGGCTTGGTCTCCTATGGCGAAATGGTTCCCCGCGGGTACATCTCAACCGGGATCTCACCGCTCGAAGTCTTCTTCAAAGACTTGCCCATGCAACTGGCCCGCTGGCCAAACGAGGGCTTCGCCTACACGACAGGCGCTCCGCTGGGACAGAACGGCCAGGCTTTCTCCTACAGCGGAGACCGCCCCAACCGGTGGTACTATGCCAAGGACCCTTGGGTTTTCGGCTACTGGTACTATCTGTGGGCCGATGACTACGTCCCCTTGCAGTATGTCGATCAGGATCTCCCCCAGATATACCTGGACAAGAATCCATCCTACGGCGTCGGAACCGGAGCCCCTTGGTACGCGCTGAATCTCCTGGAAGAACTCGATACTCCAGGGGAATGGTATCTTGATCGCCAGGACGGAATTCTCTATTTCTGGCCGCCTTCGCCACTCAGTGAGGGCACTGTCCTGCTCTCTGTGATCGACAGCGAATTGATGCGGCTCAACAACGCGTCCTACCTCCGATTCAAGGGGATCACGTTCGAAGTTTCGCGAGCCAAACTGATCAACATCCAGGGAGCCACCAGCAATATCATCCAGGACTGCGTCCTGAGAAACGCCGGAACCGAAGGCGTGTACATCAGCGGGGGAACGTGGCACAAGGTCGAAAGGTCGGAGATCTCCTATACTGGAGAGGAAGCGGTCTGGATCAACGCCGGCGACCGCGCCACCCTCAACCCTTCGAGCCATCGCGTGTTGAACTGCGACATTCACCACTTTGGCCGATGGTGTCGGACCAATCGCCCCGCGGTGAGGCTCTACGGCTCGGGCGGAGTCGTGTCGCACAACGAAATCCACGACGCGCCACACGTGGCCATCAAGTACGAAGGCAACAACCACGTCATCGAGTACAATCATATTCACCATGTCTGCGAGGAAACCGGCGATGCAGGCGCCCTCTATTCAGGCCGCGACTGGGGAAGTTTTGGAAATGTGATTCGCTACAATTTCATCCACGACATCAACTCGGCCCTCTCTGACGAAGTCCACGCCATCTATCTCGACGACTGCGACAGCGGCGACACGATCCTGGGCAACATCATCTATGAAGTGGACCATACCGGAATCCTCATCGGGGGCGGGCGCAGCAACGTGGTGGATAACAACATCATCGTAGGCTGCAAGTATGCCATCTCGCTGGATGCGCGGGGAGTGGACCGAATTACCCTGACCGCGGGCGACAACTGGAATCTCCTGGACAAAATCCAGCGCTACAACTACACCCAACCCCCTTGGAGCGCCGCCTATCCCGCGCTCGCCGCTATTCTCGATGAGGGCTACGAAGAGGCGAAGAAGCCGAAGAACAACATTTTGACCCACAATGTCTTCAACGACGTTCAAATCATGCTGTATCTCGGCTCTCAGGGAGGCATCTCCTACAGCGAATACATGTCCCTCATCAACATCGAGACTTCCCTTGCTCGCATGGACCCCCAGTTCATAGACGAGGCGAACCTGAATTTGCAGATCCAGGACACGTCCCCCGCTTACGGCATCCCCGGTTTTCAACGCATCCCATTCGAGCAGATCGGCATCATCGATTTCGGCGATCCTCCTCCGCCCCCGCCATTGGTAGTCACCCGGACCGGCGCCACTTGGTCTCTCTACGAATAAAGCCGTCCCCTTTACTCAGCCAGTTCCCCCCTGTAAACAAGCCGCGCTTCGCCCTGCAATTGCACTTGCCGCGCTCCAGTCACGGTTGGGTCGAAATGAACCGTCAGATCGACCCCGCTCCGGGTGGTGAATCGAGTTGGCGAAACGGCCAGCCCGCGCCGTTGGGCGATCACCGCAGAGGCAATACAGCCCGTGCCGCACGCGAGCGTTTCGTCCTCGACCCCCCTCTCATAGGTCCGGATGGCGAAATGGCTGTCGCCGAGTTTCTGAATAAAGTCCACGTTCGTTCCCGCGGGCGCGAAGGCGGCATGATAGCGTAGGACCCGCCCGAGAGCCACGACGGGAGTGTTTTCCAGATCTTCGACATGCAGAACCACGTGAGGCACCCCCGAGTTGACAAAATCGACCGTGCCCTCGCGCCCGAAGACCGAATCGGCCGGGATCAGCTCCGAAGCCACGCCGTCGGGACGGATCCCCATCCGCAGGTCGAAGGCGTCGCCCATGGACACCCGGACGGAATCGGGAAAGATCTCGGCATTGTAGGGTCCGACGCTGGTGTCGAACCGCATCCGATCCCCGGCGATGTCGAGGAGCTTGGCGACCCGGGCGATACACCGGGCCCCGTTGCCGCAGGTCTCGGCCTCGCCCCCATCGGCGTTATAGTATCGCATGCGAAAATCGCAACTCTCGGAAGGCTCGAGGATCAGGACGCCGTCCGCTCCAACACCGATTCGGCGGGCGCAGAGCCTGCGGATGAGATCGGCCCGTCTTCCTTCGTCCGGTTCAATGGCGCCGTCCAGATTGCTGAGAGCGACGAAATCGTTTCCCGCTCCGGTCATTTTCCAAAACATCAGGGGCATGGCTCACTCTTTCCCATCCAGAAGTCTGCTCGCAAGGTTGTTCAGGACATCTCCGGCGGCGCCAGACGCCAGAATTTCGGCGGCTTCATCGGCGAGAGTCGCATCGCGGTTGATGATCGCGACTCTGTCCGCTTCGTAGACCAGGAAATTGGCGGGCGAAACGGAGAGGCTGGATCCGACGATGAGCAGCGAGCCGGCTTCTTGGACGGCCCGGAGCGCCCGGTCGTACTCGGTGGGGATGTCGCCGAAGAGGACCACGTCGGGACGCAGCATTTTTCCGCACACTTCGCATAGGGGGATGGGCCGCGCCGGAAATCGTCCGAGAGCGTCGACCATGGGCAACCTGGTTTCGCATCGGGTGCAGCGGGCCGTTTGCAGGTGCCCGTGGAGTTCGATCACGTTCCGGGATCCGGCTTTTTGGTGCAGGCCGTCAATGTTCTGGGTGATGAGGGTCGAAATATGGCCCGCTTGTTCCAGTCGCGCCAGCGCCAGATGGCCCCGGTTGGGCCGGGCTCCCAGGGCGACGGCGACGATCTCGGAGAACCCCCGCCAGAAGCGCCCGGGCTGCGCCATCATGCCTTTCACGGACAAGTATTCCATCGGGTTCATACGGTTATAGAGGCCGGTTCCAGGACTGCGGAAATCCGGGATTCCACTCTCGGTGGAGATGCCCGCGCCCGTTAGCACCGCCACCGGCCCGCTCTCAAGGAAAAAGTTGGCAAGGCGATCCAGTGTGTGATTCTCCATACGTCGGCTCCCCGCCCGATCTTCCCCAGTATGCCGCGAAAGTAGGGTGGAGCGGAAGGAAAACCGAGAGCATCAAAATGCAGGATGTCAGAAGTGCGACCCGACGCCCCCACGGGCCATCAGGCATTCACCGGTTACATTCTGAAGATTTGGTCTGGTGCCGATATGCGACGTGAGAGGCGGGTTAAATGGCGGGTTGAATGAGACCATGGGAGATGGCGAAACCAGTGAGAGCTGCGGTTCCGCGAAGGCGAAGTTTCCGCATGATTCGCTGGCGATGGGTTTCGACGGTTCGGACGCTCAGGCCGAGGGTCTCGGCGATTTCTTTGTTCTTGCGTCCGGCGGCGATCATCTCGAGAACTTCGAGTTCGCGTTGGGAAAGCTTCTCCAGCCCATTCGTCGCGGCTCTAGTCTGGCTCAGGGAATTGCCGAGAGGCACGTGCCGCGACGACGACGGCGAAGGAGTGTCCATGCCGTTTTCGGCGGAGTGGTCGAGCCTGCCGTCCGAAGCGATGGCCTTGGCCAGGTCGCCGGGCAAACTGCCTTTCAGTGTATAACTCTGGATCCCATAGCGGTCGAGTTCGCGCGAATAATCGGCACTGCTGTGCAAAGTGAGGAGGATGATGCGGGTATGGGCATTCTGGCGACGCAGCATCTGGGCCGTCTCCAGGCTGTTGATGAGCGAGGTCGCGATATCTAGGACGATCACGTCGGGCTTGAGGAGTTTGGCTCGGGAGAGGGCCTCGCGTCCATCGGTCATCTCGCCGACGATTTCGAAATCGTTCCCGCGGTTGAGAACAGAGCGGATGCCTTCGCTGACCATGGGGTTGTCATCCACAAGAAGGACCCGAGTCTTTCGTTTGGCCGGTTCGGACATGACAGCGCCCCCAACTTTCATAAGATCAGCAAAACGCACCCCCTATTTTAAGAGGGGATGCGATGCGAGTGACATTGCGATGTTTACGGTTTTTGGAGATCAGTAGAAGTGCAGAGGCGCCAGTACAAATACCCAACAGAGAGCGAAGGGAGAAACCACACCCTTCCCGATTCTCCGGAGTGGAGGATTGGTTTGGCTGGGGGCTACCTGTAGTGTTCCCAATCTCTGGCCGCAGTTGTCCCCGACTTGATCTGAATGGTTTTGGTGTAGCTGTTGTTGTCTTCTTCGAGTTCGGTTTCCTCCCCGGGCGAGTCGGCGGTGAGGGTAAGCTCGTGGCTGCCGGCGGCAAGGGGACCAATCTGGGCGTCTTCGATCTTGACAAAGAAACTGGGTTGCACAGGCGGAATGGTGACCCATTGCTTCACCTGTTCGCCGTCCACAAAGAGAGTGGTCCTGAAACTGGCCTGAGTGTCGGCATTGCCCCGGTTGATCACCGCCCAGTCCAGGTAGATAGTCTCGACGGCGGTCAGGTCCGTATCTTCCTGATTGGTGCCTGCCGTACGGGAAACAGTCATGGGGGTAACGCGACCGGCATGGCCATAGGGAACGAGGTCGGAGCCGGGAAGTTCGTAAACCGTGATGGTTCGGGAGAAGGTGTTGTCATCCTCGTTGCTTTCGGAAATCTCGCCATCGGCGTCCACCACCAGTTCGAAGGTGTATTCTCCGGCCGCGAGCGGACTCAGAGCGTTGTCTTCCGACCGGAAGAAGAAGCCGTCTGTTAGCGGCTCCGACCGTTCATGTCGCAGCGCCTCGCTACCATTGACGTTAACGACCACGTCGAATCCAGTGAGCGTCGGCGTCGTGCCGAGATTCACCACCGCGAAGTCAAGATGCACGGTTTCGCTGGTGAGAAGAACATTCGCCTGCGTGTTTCCTCCGGGACGACCGGAGATGACAAGGGGATTGCTCCAGTCAGTCGGTTTGTGGGGCAGGAGATTGGGCGCGGTTTCGATGACGGCGATGTTCTTGGTGAACTCGTTGTTGGTCTCGTCATCCTCTCCGATACTTTCCTGCGCGTCGACGACCAGACGGAGCGTGTGAGGCCCAGCCGCGAGGGTTCCGAGGCTATAGTCCCGGACGGCGACAAAGAAACCGTTTGTCAGAGAGGAGACGTTCCAGCCGGTCCGACGCGTGGCATCCACATAGAGATCAACCTGGAACTGCTCCGTGGCCGTGGTCGTTCCATCGTTCAGGACAGCCCAATCGAGATAGAGGGTTTGGGTGTCGCTGAGACTGGAACTGTCTTGATCGGTATCCGTGACGGTGGAGACGACGATAGCGGCGGACCAACCCACGGGCTGATACGGGATGAGGTCGGGCAGAGCGTGGGCTTGGCTCGCGCAGAGGGATAGAATCGTCCCCAAAAAGAGAAGAAAGTTTCCGCTTTTCGATCCCAAAGTCCCGGTATGAGTGTCGTCACGCATGGTTGTGTTTCCTTGACAACCCGCAGGGGGCTGTCTCGGCGAGATATGAGACAGGGGTGCCACAAACGCTGTGGTTGAAATCTGACAGGCCCATATGATGGAGGCATTTCACGCAAAAGGTCAAGGATATTTCGGGTCCGGAAGAGAGTGTAGGACTAATACCTACAACGAGATGCGCTGCGGCACTATGCCGAGACCGGAAAGACACGGATACGCGTATCTCTTGACCTGCCCTCCTTTTTGCGGTCTCCTGAACAACGGTGCCACCGGCCCTTGCCACCGGAGTTTTGCTACATGCTCCCGGCTCCTGGCAACTACACGAAGGGAAGATCGCGATGAAGAGTAGCGATTCTGTTGCAGCAGGCATCCTGTTTACGGATCAGTATCAGTTGAGCATGGCTCAACTGTACTTTCGGATGGGGATGCATGAGCAGTTCGCTCAATTCGATCATTTTTTCCGCACGTATCCGGACTACGGGGATCATCAGGCCGGCTATTGTGTCAATGCGGGGCTGGCGTGGCTCGTGGAATGGATGAGGGAAACGCGGGCGACCGAGCAGGATATCGAGATGTTGAAGGGCCAGAAGGGACGTGAAGGCGATCGGATTTTCGGGGACGATTTTCTGGCGTGGCTACGGGAGGAAGCGGATTTCACCCGTCTGAATCTGCGGGCCGTTCCGGAAGGGCGGGTGGTGCATCCCAACACCCC
>JABMPG010000058.1 GCA_013203855.1 bacterium | reverse complement strand
CCTCCAGCCAGGCGATACCACGGAAGTAATGGACAAAGTAATCGTCCGGCCCCACTGGCTGCACGCTCTCGAGAACGCGCAGGGCCGCATCGGGCGCTCCCGCCCGGGCGAGGCAATATCCCAGATAGCTCTGCGCGGCGGAATTTCCCTCCGATCGCTCGAGAACTGTCGCGAGTTCCTCCCGGGCGCGGCCCCAGCGATCCTTCTCCGACAAAGCGACCGCATACATGAGGTTCAGCATGTCAGGCTCGCGCTCTTCTCCCCGCATCTCGTTTTCGATCCAACCCAGGGCCAGATCGAAATCCCGCCGGGCCAGTGCCCGCTCGATGCGGGCGAGCCGACTGTCACGAGTGCGTCCGGGGGCCCTTTCGCCATCGGCGGGATGGGTCTCCTCGGGAGCTTCGCGCACAGGTTTTGTGGAACGGCTCTGAAGGAATCCTTCGAGGGCCATGGCGGCCAGGGCGAGGTAGAGAGGATCGGTTGAAAGTGGACAGCCTCTTTTCTGGGCGGACCACCGCCGGTTGGTCTCCCATTCTTCGAGGGCGCGGGCGGTCTCTGCGCTTTCGAAAAGCGCGATGGCCCAGGCGTTTCGGAGAACGGCATTTCTTGGCTCTGCTTCGATCGCCTCTGTCAGCATATCTTTCGCGGCCTCAAAATCCCCAGCCACCAGGCGGTTCACGGCCTTCTCGAGGCGCACCACCCGCGCGTCGAGCCCGGCACGTCCCGCCTCGTTCCAAGCGTGTTCCGCGAGTTTGGTCATTCCCAGATCCCGCGCGAGAACGGCCGCCTCGCGCCAGAAGGTGAATGGTTTTTCTCCTTTTGCAATCTGAACGTCCGTGCCGATGCGCTCCCGCGCTTCCTCCAGGTGTCCCTTGAGGCACAGGGCCCGAGCTTTGCGCAGATCGGAAATGCCGAGGATCGATCCGCTCAATGTGATACCCCGCGAACCATGTCTCCGAGGATTCTCTCGGCCCGCGAGAAATCTTCTGGGTGAGTGACCTTCAGGTTTAGCACGCTTCCCTCCACGATGCGAACAGAGCCTCCGGCCGCCTCGAAGATCGAAGCGTCGTCCGTGAATTCCTCGAGCCGGTCTCGGGCGATGTCGTAGGCCTCCATCAGAGCGGCGTACTGAAATCCCTGCGGCGTCTGTGCGGCCCAGAGCGTGGAACGGTCGAATGTTTCGACCACTTCCATGTCTGGGTCGACTCGCTTGATCGTATCCGTCACGGGAATTGCCAGAAGCGCCCCTTTCCGTCCCGCGGCCAGGCGGATGCACTCCCGCACTGCGCTGATCGGGGGAAAGGGCCGCGCTCCGTCGTGAATCAGAACGATCTCGGGCTTGGGGTCCAGAGCCAGCAGCGCGCGATGAACTGATTCCTGCCGGTGGCGTCCCCCGGCTACCAGACGCACCGGAGCGCCTTGACGCGACTTCAGGTAAGCGGTTCGTTCGGGCAGTCCGAGAGACTCCTGGTCGAGGGCTACGGCGATCTGTTCCACACCGTCGAGATGATCGAAAAACCAGAAGGCATGGGCGAGGAGCGGCATGTCTCCCAGCAGACGCCACTGCTTGGGCGTTTCTCCGGGGAGGCGGCGGCTGCCTCCGGCGGCGACGATTACGACGGCGATTCTATGTGGCATCTTCTCTGGGGCCTACGCGTCTCATTCGGCGAGTTCGACATGATTGTCGCTTACCGGTCGGCCGAAAACCATCCGGCCCGTATTGGTCTGCAGAATGCTGGTGACGACCACCTCGATGATGTTGCCGATGTGCTGACGGCCGTCGTCGATCACCACCATGGTTCCATCCTGGAGATATCCTACTCCCTGGCCGGTCTCTTTTCCCTCCCGCACTACCTGGAGCCTCAGCATCTCGCCCACAAAAACGGATGGCTTGAGCATGTCCGCCAGTTCATTGATGTTCAGGACGGGCACCTTGTGCAGCGAGGCCACTTTTTGCAGGTTGTAGTCGTTCGTCACCACCAGCCCGTCCAGTTCCTTAGCCATTTCGAGCAGTTTCCGGTCCACCTCGCGATAGTCGGGGTAGTCCTTCTCGACAATCTCGAGCGACGGTGTTTCGCTCTGCATGTTCTCCAGGATCGTCAGCCCACGGCGGCCCTTGTTGCGCTTGAAGGAATCCGAGCTGTCGGCCAGCATCTGGAGTT
>JABMPG010000527.1 GCA_013203855.1 bacterium | reverse complement strand
GGGATGGTTCGCGCGGCCCAGCGCGGCGCGCTGGCGATGATGCTTCCGGTTTTCAAACCAGGGCTGGGCGGCCGTCTGGGAAGCGGCGAGCAATATGAGAGCTGGATCGCCTTGGACGACCTGGTCGGAGCGATTTATCACGCGTTGTCTACCGAGGAGATGGAGGGCCCCTTCAACGCGTGCGCGCCGGCGGCGGTGACGAATCGCGAGTTTGCCAAGACGCTGGGGCGCGTCCTGCATCGACCGGCCATCTTGCCCGTGCCGGGGTTTGTCCTGAAGAAAATTTTGGGTGACATGGCCCGAGAACTTCTTCTGGCGAGCACGCGCGTGGTCCCCGATCGGCTGGAGGAAACGGGTTTCGGGTTTCTTTGCCCCGACATCGAAACGGCCCTGCGGCATGAGTTGGGGGTCTTCAGGCGCGGAAAGGCGTGAGCCCTGGCGCTCAGAAGTTCATCGCGGCCATTTCAGGGGCGATCGAGGCGAGGGATTCGAAGCGAGTGCTCTGATGACTTCTGGCTTCGTCCCCGGTCTGCATTTCCCATAGTTTTGAGAAGGCCGTGGGTTGGTCGCAATGCTCAGCGTACTGGCGGGCGGCGCGGCCCATGGCGTAACGGCGGTTGGGGTCGTGGGCCAGGCTCTCCATCGCCTCGTGCAGGTCGTCCACACTCCCCGCCTCGACTACCAGTCCGGTCTGCCCCGGCAGCATGTTCTCCCGAGGACCTCCCGCGTTTGTCACAATCACCGACAGGCCACACGCCTGCGCCTCGAGCACCACGCTGCCGAAAGTCTCGGTCGCACTGGGCTGGACCAGGACATCCGACGAAGCCATCAGGGCCGCCAGGTCCTCTTCCTCTAGAAAGCCGGTGAAAACCGCCGGGGTTCCAGCCAGACCTTTTTCGAGTTCCTTTCGCGTCGGACCCTCTCCAGCCAGAACCAGCCGTGCCCGATCTCCTTCCGAGATCATTTTGCGGTAAGCCTCGGCCAGAACGTGCAGGTTCTTTTCGGGGGAAAGGCGGCCGGCGTAGAGGAGAACCGTCTCATTTTCGTTCAAGCCATAGCGATGCCGGATTGCCGGATCGGCGAGATCGGGATGAAACCGCTCGCCATCCACTCCGCGGGGATAGACTCGGACTTTGCCCGCGCTCAGGCCTTTTTCAACGAGTTGGGCCGCCATGGCGCGGGACGGCACATAGACCCAATCCAGTTGCTGATAGAACCAGGTGAGGTATTTCCAGAGAATCTCCTCGACCAGTCCGTCGTCCGTCCGGAGATTCGCGAAGCGGGGCAGAGCGCTGTCGCAGGAGCCCGAAATGGGGAGTCTGAGCACTCGGGCGATTCCCAACGCGGCCAGGCCCATGGGTCCCGGCGTGGCGGCGTGCAGAAGGGTGAAATTCTGCTCGTAGCAATGCTCAAGGAGTTGGAGGAAAGGCGGACAGGGGAGCTTCAGGTCGGGCTGATCCGGCAGGGCCAGGACGCCGACCGGATTGAAGGCGTGCACTCCGCGTTCAACGGTTGGCTCGGCCGCCGGGAAGATAGACAGGATGGTCAGATCCTTTCCCTGGCCGAGGGCCGCCGCCAGATTCCGCCTCAGGGCCGCCGCCACGCCATTCCGCTCGCGGAAGGTGTCGGTGAACAGGGCCAGGCTCGAGGACCGGTTTTCCGGGCTCGCTCCTCCCTCCGCGAAATGTCCCAGAACCTCCTCGCTCCACCGCCGCTGCTTGCTGAACAGGGAAAAGCTCACGAAGTAGGGCGCCAGAAGGGCATAGAGCGCTCCCGCGTTGCCCAGCGAAGAGAACAGGTCGAAGATCTGGCCTCCGCTGACGCGATTGACCAGGCGTCGCCCGAACTCGACGAGCATCTTGTTCGAGAGCTGGTTGACGAACTCGAACCATTTCGTGTCCATCTCCCCGCCGTGGCGGCTGCCCTCGCGGACGATTTCCATCAGTTGGGGGTCGTCCTTGATTAGTTTCTCCGCTTCCGCGCGGGCCAACGAGATCAGGGAGATGCTTCCGTCGTTGAGGTCCTCGGCCGACTTGCGCAGGCGGTTTACCAGGCCGTAATACCACGCGAGTCGGGGCTCGACATTGTCAGGCCGGGTACGCAGGGAGCGCTCGAGAAAGCAGAGGAAGAGATCTTTGCGGACGTAGCGTTCGAGGTTGGCTTTGCTCTTGTAGAACTGGTAGGCGATGCCGTAGATGCTGCGAGCCAGGAGGGGGGGCTGGGCCGACCGGGAGCAGATCTTGGCCCGTCCCTGGTCAATACCCGTCCAGAAATCCTCAAGGGTTTCGGCGTTCTTGACCTCGGTATAGGTTCGGGTCAGGTTCAGGGAGCTGTGGTCGTCCGATCCGGCGGTGAGGTTCTTTTTCCAGGGCTCGGGGAAGGGGGGGACGATGCCGTGCCTATTGGCCATGCGTTCGATGTCGCCGGGCTT
>JABMPG010000526.1 GCA_013203855.1 bacterium | reverse complement strand
GGACGCTCCTTGTGTTTCTCTCCACCTTCGCTAAGTGAAAGTAACACAGAGCTCCCGATGGAACTATGTTTTCCCGCCGCCGCCTTCTTCGCATCCGTGAAGGATCAAGGTCATTGGGGAGACTGACTGGCGAGGGCCCCGATCTTACACTGGTCCGAGTGGCGGCGAGAAAAATCGGGAAAGGGCCGAAAACCGCTGCGCGATGATGGCCGGACGCGACTTTGCCAGAAAACAGCGTGGGATACGGCTTGTCAGGGGCAGTCTCAGGCTTCATAATCACGGGATGTTGCGAGGTGTGTCCTGTCGTATGACCGACAATCCCGAAAAGATCTCCATCGCCGAAGACGGAACCCCGCCGGTTCGTGAAGGCCGCGGCGCTTGGTGGATCGTGCCCGCTTGGGCCGCCCTCGTCATCGTGGTGCTCGTTCTGGGTCTGGCCCCCTTGCGCGCTTCTCACGACGAATGGTGGCATCTGAAAACGGGCAAGTGGATTGTCGAGCACGGCTTTCGCGTGCCCGACAAGGACATTTTCACCTATACCGCCTCCGATTACGAATGGGAGAACCACGAGTGGCTGAGCCAGGTCGTGATGTATCTGGCATGGCGCTGGGGCGACACGCGGACAATCGGCGGCTGGCGGGCTGTGATCCTCTTAAAGGCGCTGGTCCTCGTGGCGACGTACCTGTTGCTGGGCCGATTCCTCTGGCAGCGATGCGGGAGGGGCGCGCGTGGGGCGATCATCGCGGTTTCTGTCACCCTTCTCGCGGTGGCGGTGGGGAAGAGGATGTTCTATCCTCGACCGCCCGTGATCACGAATCTTTTCGTCGTGTTCTTTCTCTACAGCATGTGGCTCCATCGCGCGGGCAGGTTGAAGACCCGGCATCTTTTCGTTCTCCCGGTCCTGATGCCCGTGTGGGCGAACCTGCACGGGGGGTTCCTCGTGGGCGGAATCGTCATCGCGGCATATTTTGCGGGGGAATCGGGCGAATGGGTCTGGCTGCGTCTGAGGGGCTCGATGGACGCTGAAGGCCTGCGCGCAAAACTCCATCGGGCGGGTGTCTACCTCGGCCTGGGCGTTCTCTGCGGGCTGGCCTCCCTTCTGAACCCATGGGGATACCACCTCTACTTTCTGACGCAACGCGTGATGTCGAGCCGAGACCTGGTGATCCGGTTGGGCGAACTCGCGCCGCCCGATTTCCGCTTCACCTGGGCGTATGGATTTCTCCTGGCCTTCCTCGCCGTGGGATTCACGGTGCTGATTGTCGGCGGCGCGATAGGAAAAGTGCGACGTTGGCCTCCTCTGGGCGAGTTGCTTCTGCTCCTTTTCTTCTTCTGGCAATCGATCCACCACGTCCGGCATCTTCTGCTCTTCGGTTTGGTTGCGGCTCCCGTGGCGACGTGGATGCTTCGCGAGGCGTGGGCGGGCCGGGTGAAGCGGCGGGGGAGCGCGAGGGGCATGGCGTGGCTGACGGGCGGCGCGACTGTCGCACTTGCCGCGTGGCTCCTTTTCTTCCCCGGCGAGGCCCTGGGCGTCTGGAAAAGTTGGCAAGAGCCCGGGCGAATCCCCCTGGGGCCGTCGGCGAGCCAGCGAGCGGGCTGGTTCCTGCGGGGGATGTCGGAAGAGCCCGGCTCCTATCCCCGCCAGGCCGTAAACTTCGTCCTCAAGGCCCACCTTCCCGGCCGGATGTACAATCGCAACAACGTGTCGGGCTATCTCATCTGGGCGCTGAGCCCCGAGCATTACCGGCTTTTCACCGATAGCCGCTTCGATATTTTCGGGCAGGATTTTCTGATGGACGAGATGAGCGTGGCCAACGGCTATCCCGCCGGATACCTCGAGCCCTTCGGAACGCCCGTGCGGGACTGGCGCGAGGTCATCGAGGACTACGCCATCAACTGGCTCTTCCTGGATCGTGGGGAGGCGATTCACGGGAAACTGTTCCGGGGCCAGATTACGGGCTGGGCGCTTGTCTATATCGACGACCAGTATGCGATTTGGCTGAGGCGGGCGCCGGAGAATGATCCCTGGATCGAGAGGTATGGCATCGAAACAAACGGACTTTCTTCGCGCGAATTGAAGGTGGGAATATGATGCACTGGAACCACAGCCCCGATTGCGAGAGGGAGTTCGGCCCGAGGGTCCGACTGGTTCAGAGAATGGCCTGGACTGCACTCCTTGTGGCGGGAGTCGCGTGGTACATCACGTTTCGAGTCGCCTTGCCCCTGCGCCATGAGCCTTTCAGTCCGCCCCTGCACGGGAACGATTTCAAGCACCTCTATCTCGGCGCTTCGCTGCTGGTGTGGGGCGAGAACCCCTATGACGCCGAGGCCATGCATGGCCTGGCAAGGATGAGGGGCATGGGCGGCGTCAATCCGTATGTCTATCTTCCCTTCACGGGACTCGTCCTGAGTCCGCTCACCTCTCTCGACCCGCCCGAGGCCTTTTGGATCTGGTTCGGGCTGAATCATCTCTTTCTGGCGGCGGCGTTGGCGCTACTTTTCGTCGGGCTTGGGATGAAGGTGAAACTGTCGAACGTGGCGATGGTTCTGGTGGTCTCGGCTTTGTGCTATCCCATTCATCGCACTCTGACGGCGGGTCAGCTCAACTGCCTGCTTCTGCTTCTATTCAGCGCCGTATTTGCCCTCCTGAGAAGAGGTTTTCCTGTGTTGGCGGGGATTCTCGCCGCAGTGGCCTTCCTTGTGAAACTGATGCCGGGAATCCTGCTGGTCTATCTCCTCTGGAACGGTCTCACGCTGTCCGGATTCCGGTACCAGGTTCCTGGAACCGGGTTTCTTCCGTATGCGGAGAAAGAACGCTTTCTGGCGCTTCGGCTCCGATGGCGGGCGTTCGAACTGGGTTTTCGGTTGTCCTCTCTCAAGGCGCTCCTGGCGATGGTCGCCGCAACGGCGGTGCTTCTGGGCGCGTGCGTTGTGTTGGTGGGATGGCAGAGGCACCTGGATTTCCTGCCAGTTCTCTCGAACATGGGTTACGGGAGTTCGACTTGGGCGCAGCTCGGAGAGGCTTTCTACCGTCATCCTTACAATCAGTCGGCTAACGCGTTCTTCCATCATATTCTCGCGTCGGGGGAAGGCCTCAGGCCCTGGGTGGACCTGGGGAAAAGCTGGGCAAACGGGCTGACCTATCTCGCCTGGGCGGTTTGCGTCGGGCTGGTGTTCTGGAAGACGCGGCCGGTCCACCTGCCGGGAGCGCACCATTCGGGCGACCGACTGGATCGATCCCTGGTCTACGGGCTGTTCGTCCTGCTCGGCCTCCTTACCCCGAGCCTGTATTGGGATCACTATGCGGTCATCGCCCTGTGGCCCTTGTGGGCGGTCTATGGGCGCTTGAAGAAAGGCGCACGGGTCGGCGCGGCGGGACTTCTGGTTCTGGTTTCGCTGTTGCTGGGCGGGGCGCTGGAACTCGGAGCGATCTGGAGACTGCTTTCGAACCCGATGCCGCTGATCACTTTGAACATGCCGGGCTTCCAGGTCTATGCCACTTGCCTGGCGCTGGCGTTGGTTGTTTCGGCGGCGGTGCTGTTCGGCACGGGGGTGGCGCGATTTCGTGGCCGGGATGGGGTGACGGCTGTGCTGTGGGCCCTGGCCGGGGCGATGATCCTGTCACGTTTCATGTTCGATCACCCGGCTTTCCGGCAGGGCGTGGGACTCTTGGCCATGTCCCTGAGGTTGTGGGGCACACTGATCCTGTTCGGATTGGCGCTGGTCCTGGTCCGGGCCAAGGAAAAGTGCGACTGGACGCGCGACAACCGCACGCGTTGGCAGAGATTTGGGTGACGCAAGGAGGATCGTCGGGTATAGTCAGGCGCCCGATGCCGAGGGCATACCGACCGAACGGAATGGCACGCGTGCGCTTCACGAAATGGATCAAAAGACCTTTTCCGGCCCGGCAGGAATGGACTGAGCTGCGGGCGCCTCTGTTCTGGGCCGCCCTGTCGGGCATCCTGCTGCGTCTGGCTTTCCCGCCGATCGAGTGGGGCTGGGTGGCGTGGTTCGGAATGACGCCGTTCCTCGCGCAGCTACCGGGACGGACCTTCAAACAAGGGGCATGGCTCGGGTTTGTCTTTGGCGCTTCCTTCTTCTATCTCAATCTGATGTGGCTAAATGCCCTCGCATCGGTCAACCCCTTGGCGCCGCTGGGGATCGTGGCCATGACCCTGATCTGCGTGGTGGCCCCCGTCTTGTTCGGCGGGCTTGTTTCGTGGGTGTCTCACCGGTGGTCCGGGCTCGTCTTCTACCTCTTCACGGCGGCTCTCTGGACGGCCCTCGAATACGTCCGATCCCTGAGCGAGCTGGGTTTCCCCTGGGTGTACCTGGGACACACGCAGGTTCGTTTTCTTCCGCTGATTCAGACGGCGGACTTGGCGGGCCTGTATGGAATCTCTCTCTCTCTTCTTCTCCTGAACCAGTTCCTGGCGGACGGATGGCGGTGTCTTCGTGCGGGAGCGGTCTCGCGGAAAACGCTGGCGTGGGAAGGGAGTATAACATTCGTTCTTGTCGTGCTCCTGCTAAGCTACGGGGTTTGGAGGCTCCGGCTTCCCGAGACGGATGAAGGAGGACTCCGGGTGGCGCTGATGCAGCCCGGTGTGAGGCAGGAGGTGAAGCTCGCCAGCTATGATTACCGCGACCCCGAGCGCGCGGAGAGCACTCAATCCGAGATCTATGCGGCCGTCGAACGGCAGCTGAAGGAAATCCGCCTCGAACTCGAATCAAAGAACCTTGCCCTCCCGGACCTCTACGTCCTTCCAGAATCGACCGTGACCCATCCCTACTTCAACCTGGCGCCCGGATTGGTGGACATGACCGAGGAATGGGCCGAGACGGCCGGGGCGCCGGTCTTCTTCGGGGCCAGCCGGTTCGAGCCGCCGCCCGGCGTGACGCGCACGCGCGATCCGAGGTTTTTCGAAGAAGGCCGCATGTACAACAGCGCCTACCTCGCGATCCCCGGCCAGGGACTTTCCAGACACATCTATGACAAGATGCACCTCGTGCCCTTCGGCGAGTACGGCTCCTATCTCGACGTCATTCCCGGCTTCACCGAGATGATCCTCGGAATCGGGAACTTCGAACCCGGGAAGGGCCCGCAAGTGTTCGACGTGAAGAACACCAGGATCGGCGCGGTCATCTGTTTCGAGTCTTGTTTCCCTTACCTTTTTCGCAAGTACGCGAAGAGGAACGTGGACTGGATGTTAGTGATCACGAACGACGCATGGTACAAACTCACCTCGGGCGCGAGACGTCATCAGACGCAGTCGGTGTTTCGAGCAATCGAGACGCGCCGCCCGGTTGTCCGGGTTGCGAATACCGGCATATCCTGTATCATAGACGCATACGGTCGTGTCCGCGCGGAGTTGCCGCTCAAGGAAGACGGTCCGGCTTGGACAATCGGGACCGTTCCGGCCGCGCCCGCTGATCGCACAATCTACATGCGGCGGTGGGGCGAGTGGCTGTCCTGCTGCTGTCTCTTGTTTTCGGCTGTCGTGGCAGCGACGAGAAGGAAAGCGGGAAAGGTGGAGAAGGCATGACGGAGACGTCCGGTTCGGTCATCAGCGTGGAAGGCGTGGGGAAGCTATTCCGTATCCGCACCCAGCGTCAGCGGCTCAGCTTGTTCGGAGGGATCGGTGATATGCTCGCACCGAGGCGAAAATTCTGGGCCTTGCGGGACCTGGATCTGGACGTGCGGAAAGGCGAGATGCTGGGCGTTATCGGAATGAACGGCTCGGGGAAAAGCACGCTCCTCAAACTGATCGCCGGGATCAGTTTCCCGACGACTGGAAAGATCTCGATCCACGGAAAGGTGGGTTCTCTCATCGAGTTGGGCGCCGGGTTTCATCCGGAACTCAGCGGTTATGAAAACGTGTACCTCAATGGAAGTGTCCTCGGCCTCGAACGTTCGGCCATTGACGAGAAGATGCCCGCGATCGTCGAGTTCGCGGAACTCGAAGAGTTTATGGACACACCGGTCAAACATTACTCGTCCGGGATGTTCGTCCGGCTCGGATTCGCCATTGCCATCCAACTTCAGCCCGACATTCTTCTGCTCGACGAGACGATGGCAGTGGGAGACATGGGTTTTCAGGCGCGAGCTTACCGGGCGATCGGCCGCTTCCGGGAGACAGGAGCCACGACGTTGATGGTCAGCCACGATATCTACGTCCTGCGCGAATACAGCGATCGTATGCTGTGGCTCCACGAGGGTCAGGTACGCATGCTCGGAGACCCCTACGACGTCTCCGCGGCTTACATGGACCTCATGAGCGAGCGATCCGGTGTGCACGCTCTGGGATTCTTCGCGCACCACGGGGACCGCCTTTATCTCGAACCCCCCGTCGACAATCCCCCCGTCGAGATTGCGCGTATCGACGTTACGGATGGCGAAGGGGCACCCATCGAGTCGGTCACGCGGCCTCCTATAGTGCGCATCAGCATCGGCTATCGCTGCAATCGACCGGTGGACCGGATGCGGGTCTGTCTGGCGCTGGTGGTGGAGAAAGAAAACGCGGTCGTGCTCGAAAAGGACAGCGAAAGAGAGGGCGTTCCGTTTGGACCCCTCGAACCGGGCGAGGGGAGCGTCCAGTTCACCTTTGACGCCTCCCGCATCAATCGTCAGCGCTTCCAGGCGATCGTGGCTTTCTACGATCCGAACGACGCAAGCCGCGTCTGGTCGCGCGGGACTGCCGGATTCTTCCTGGACGGACGCGACCAGCCCATTTCGGAAAAACTCGACTATATCGAGTCGCCGTGCGACCACTTGGAGCATCTTCCCCTCAAGGAGACTCAACATGGATCTGTCGCCTGAACGGTTGCTGTCGGAGTTTCAATCCCGGCCGGGAGAGTCGATCTCCGTGTATGATTTGATCGACCGGATCGGCGCCGCGCCGCACCACCGCCGGATGATCCAGCAGGTCTTGCTTTCCCTTGTGAAGCAGGGAAAACTCGTGCGCCTGAAGGGGAAACGCTTTCTCTATAGCAAAGGCGGCAAACACGCGACCGGGAAACTGCACGTTTCACGCGCTGGGGCAGGATTTCTGTTGGGCGCGGGGGACCGTCTTCCCAGCGTCGAGAGCAACGATCTCTACATCCATAAGACCAATCTTGGAACCGCACTGGACGGAGACACCGTCGAGGTCGAGGTCCTGCCGGGTCCGAAGGGAAAACTGGAAGGGCGTGTTCTGGAGGTGCTTGAGCGGGCTCACGACCACGTTGTCGGCCAGTTCAAGCGAGTAGGCAAGGGCGGGAACGTCACGCCCCGCAATCTCAGGATCGGCCGCTGGATTGAAGTCCCCTCGGCGCCGCCTCCGACCGAACTGGCCGATGGAGCCTGGGTCCGGGTACACGTCACGCGCTGGTCCGACGATCCCTGCGACCCGCTGGAGGCTGAGATCGAGGAAGTCCTGGGCATGCCAGGGGAGCGGGGAATCTCCGTTCTCGTTCTCCTGCGCGACATGGGGGTTGAACTCGAATTCCCCCCCGAGGTCCTTCGTCAAGCAGAACAGTTCGAGGCGTCGATCAGCGACGTGGAGATGCAGTACCGCCGTGACCTTCGCGATCTGCCTATTTGCACCATTGACCCGGCCACCGCGAAGGATTTCGACGACGCGCTCTCCATCGAGAAACTCGATTCCGAAAACTGGTGGCTCGGCGTTCATATCGCGGACGTTTCCCAGTACGTGAAAAACGCCAAGCCAATCGACCAGGAGGCCTTGGCTCGCGGCACCAGCATCTACCCGGTCGACCGCGTCGTGCCCATGCTTCCCGAGCGCCTCAGCAATGATCTATGCAGTCTTCGCCCGGACGAAGACCGCTACGCGATGACTTGCTTCATGGAAATCGACCGCCGCGGACAAGTGGTGCGACACGAAGTCTGCGAGTCCGTCATCCGTTCCAGGAACCGCCTCAGTTACCAGGAGGTGCAGGAGTATTTCGACAGTCCGGACCGCCGGGCCGAGTTTCCTTTTCACGGCATGGAAAACGAACTCCTGGAACTGCGCCAACTCGCCCGGACTCTCACCCGTATGCGTATGGAACGGGGCGCGCTGGACCTCGATCTGCCCGAGACGAAGGTCGTCTGCAACGAGGAGGGTGACGTTCTGGACGTGAAGCGTCACGAGCGGCTGGAGAGCCATCGTCTCGTCGAAGAGTGCATGCTGATCGCCAACGAAACGGTCGCGGAGCATATGAAGCGCAAGGGCCTCCCCCTTCTCTATCGCATCCACGACCAGCCCGACCCCAACGCCCTCATGCGCATCGCGCCGACCCTGGAGATGTACGGGATCAAGATGCCGAAGAAAAAGAACATCGAAGCCGATTCGGCCTTCTATCAGTCCATAATCGAGCGTTTACACGGCAAGGACGGGGGACACATCCCCCAGCGGATGCTCCTGAGCACGCTCATGCGCGCTGAGTACTCGCCGGAGAACAAGGGCCACTTCGGCCTCGCATCGAAATGCTACTGCCATTTCACGTCCCCGATCCGACGCTATCCCGATCTACTGACTCACCGGGTCTTGAAGGACTCCTTCCGCGGCAAGATCGATGAGGCCTACAAGGAAGAGGCGAAGAACAGTCTGTCCGAAATTGCCAGCCAGAGCAACGACACCGGCAGGGAGGCAGAACGCATCGAACGGCAAGCCGTGGACATCAAATCGATGGAGTTCATGGCCGACCAGGTGGGCGGAGTCTTCGACGGCTGGATCAGCAATATTTCGCGGCGGGGTTTCCACGTGGAGCTGGTCGAGGTTCCAGTCGAGGGTTTTGTCTCCTCGCGCTATATCCAGGGCGACAGCTATGGACCGGATGAGAATTTCACGCGGTTGGTGGGACGCTATACGCGCCGGGCGTTTCGTCTGGGCCAGCGGATTAAGGTTCAGATCGCCCAGGTGAGCGTCGTGGAGGGAGAGATGGATCTCATGCTGGTCGAGAAGGGAACGCGCCCGGGAGACACGAAGAAGTCTAGGGCGCGCCACAAAAAGGAAAAATCCAGAAGGGG
>JABMPG010000525.1 GCA_013203855.1 bacterium | reverse complement strand
GTTTGGGAGAATCCGCTGACGGCGGCTCGGGCTCGGAAAATCTGCGAGGGCTGCTCGGGGGCGGAGGTGCGGACCTTCTCCTACAAGGATCTGCCGGATATCGTGGTGGAGGAAGGGTGGGATCACCGGAAGAAGATGGGCGCCATGGCGAACGTGCCGGACCCGATTCCGATCCTGGGTGTGTTTCGGTGGGATCGGGATGCGGTGGCCGGAGATGCGGCTCGTATGCAGGAGGCGTATCAGGGGACGGGTTCGTTTCCTTTTCGGATGGCGGCGGGGGGTGACTCTTTTGTGTGTTTTGCGTCTAATCTGAAGGAATTCAAGCCGAATCCGGAGCATGTGTGCCGGCCGGGTTGGCGGCTGCATTTCGGGAACGGGTGCCCTCATCAGTGCGCGTATTGCAGCCTGGGGCAGTTCATGATCAGCCATGTGAACATTGAGGAATATACGGAGCGGCTGGCGGATCTTATCGTTCAGAACCCGTGGCAGAAGACCTATCTTCTGGATGATGCGATGGATGTGCTGGCGCATGAGCCGCAATGGGATAGCGTGGGTTTGTTGATGAAGTTTTTTGAGCGGACGAAGGACCGGTATCTGATTCTTCACACGAAGAGTGATCGGGTGGACGCTTTGATCGAAGCGGGAGCTCCGAAGAATACGATTATTGCGTGGAGTCTTTCGGGGCCGACGCAGGCGAGCGAACTCGAGCCGAAGACGGGGACGACGGAGGGGCGGATCGAGGCGGCTCGGCGATGTCAGGAAGCGGGGATGACGGTGCGTTACAAGTTCAAGCCGATCATTCCCGTGCCGACCTGGCGCGACGACGCGGCCAGTGCGATCGATCTGGCGCTGAGTCGGACTCGTCCGGACAATTTGAGCATGACGACGATGATCTGGACGCAATTTGAAGCGGTGAAGGGGTTTCTTCGAAAAGAGATGCTTGATCCGGAGTTCTGGGACGGGGCGGAGGCGGTTAAGGAGGAGATGGTGGGTTCGCGCCTGGCGCCCTTTCCGCATGCGCTGCGGGAGAAGGTGTATCGGCACTATCTGTCGGAGATACGGAAGCGGGACGCGGAGGTTCCGGTGTGTGTTTCGACAGAGAGTCTGGATATGTGGAAGGCGCTGGGGCCGGACTTGGGGTATTCGGCGGGGGACTATGTTTGCGGGTGCGGGATGGCTTGCGTCCGGGTCTGAAGCGGCTTGAGAGTAATCCGTGGAAGGATGTTCAGGCGATTCGGGACTGGGATGGGGCGGCGGCGGTGCCGAGGACGTAGAGATTCTGTCTTTTGTTCTCTGACGAGATTAGCAGGATCAACGGAATGTGCCTGCGACTTACGCCGACAGATCGATGAGTCAGCGGGGGAGTCATGTCGGAACTGAGCCTTTTCGAGCTCTGAAAGCGGAATGTCCGAAAGGTGACTTTGGGTAATCGGGTTTGGTTTCTGTCGATGTTGATTCCTGTGGCACTGGGTCCTTCTGCGTGCATTCGTTTCTTCTACGTTGGCTTTATAGCCATTCTTGGAAAACCTGTGCGCTCTGGGGCGTGAAGGGGTGCTTGCTGGCAACTGTCCTTCAGTATTCCCTTACCCATACCTCGGGAGGGACGTGCCATGTTTCGGGCACCTCCTCCGCTGTGACGATTTCCCGAATCAGATCCTCCAATTTCCAGTCCTTTTGCGCCGCCCACGTCAGATACCCGTTGGCTCCGGGGAACTGGCAGGCCAGAGCGCTCACGGCGGCCATCGCGTCCAGGGTCTCGCGGACCTGTTTTTCGTCAAACCGGATGTCCTCGGGATTCTGGAAAGCCATTTTCCGGAGGGACCAGATGAGGAGCGCCGTGCAGGCGTCGCCGGCGCCGATTGTGTCGATTACGCGGGGGGCCGGGATAGTCGCGCGACGGAGTTTGCGGCGGATCGTTCCGTTGCGCCAGAAGATCTCCAGGCCCCGGTCGCCGTCCGTGATGAGGAGGAAGCGAAGTTTCGGATAGCGTCCGAGCAGAGAGGACGGAGGGGCTCCGAGGCTGAGCAATGGCGCGAGATGGCGGTTGGTTTGGATGACGTGACATTGTTCCAACAGCGGGAGGATGCGCGAGACGCTTCCTCGGGGTTGATATCCGAAATCATAGGAAACCACCTTTCCGGCCGACGCGGCATCGCGGGCGATCTTGACCGTCGCCCGGTTGGCCGCGTCGAAATGAAACCAATGGTGATTCGAGATTGCCTCACTCGACCAAGCGCCGGTCGAGATATCCCCCGGAGCGGCCGGCGGTAGAGAGCCCGACGGATGAATCCCACGGTGGGAGACGGTTCCGTCGGCTTCACGCCGGATCTCGAAGACGATTCGACGGGTGGGCCGGCCGGGCAGTTCCTCAACGTACCGCGTGTCCAGGCCGTCGCGCTCCATTGTTTGCCGGACCGTCTCGGCCTCCGGATCGGCCCCGATTGCTCCGGCGATGGTGCAGGAGGCTCCGAGGCGGCGCAGAGCCGTTCCGGCATTTCCAACACTTCCTCCGACCCTTTCGATGGCGATCTGTCCGCTCGAGTCCAGGCGGTCGACGTATGCCAGGATGTCGAGGGGGAGGGCGCCGGTCAGGAGAACCTTGAAGTCAGGTCGGGGCTCGGTGTCAGGTGGGTGATCAAATGTCATGGTCGGCTATGGCAGAGGGCCGTGCGTTGCGGACGGCCCCGCAGGCGGGGGATCACATCGCGCCATATCCCGTGAGGACCACAAACACGGTGCGGGCCAGAATGCGGAAATCCAGAAGGAGCGACCAGTTGTCAATATACTGGAGATCGAGTTGCATCCAGGTTTCAAACGGAAGACGGTTGCGGCCGCTGACCTGCCAGAGACACGTGATGCCTGGCTTCATGCTCAGCCGTCGGCGTTGCCAACGGTCGTATTTCAGCACTTCTTCCGGCAGGGGGGGCCGGGGACCGACGAGGCTCATGTCGCCGCACAGGACATTGTAGATCTGGGGCAGTTCGTCGAGGGAAAACTTGCGCAAGAACCGGCCCAGGGGGGTGACCCGGGGGTCGTGACGTATCTTGAAGGCGGCGCCGGTCATCTCGTTGCGGCTCATCAGGCCCGCCAGTTCCTTGTCGGCGTTGACACGCATGGAACGGAATTTCCAACAGGTGAAGGGCCGTCCATTCAGCCCGCACCGGGTCTGACCATAGAACACGGGCTCTTCCGTTTTCGACGTGAGGCGAATCGCCAGGGCGATAACCAGAAAAAAGGGAGAGAGGATGAGAAGGAACGCCAGCGCGGCCACCCGATCGATCACGGACTTGAGAATCAGCGCCGAATTCATGGGCCGCAGGGGTGAGTAGGTGATGAACGGCGTGTCTTCAAAACGGAAAAGAGTGGGCTGCGCGATTCTGTGCCAGAAGGCGTTCAGGGCTAGATGAGTGCGGATTCCCATCTCCTCGCAACCCTCGAGAATGGGCGCGAGATCGGTGTACGATGCGAGGGCGGGGGTGAAGATTACCTCATCCACGTGACGACTCCAGAGAAAGTCCAGCGTGCGCACGAAATTGCCGCGAACGGGGTAGCCGTACTTTTCGCCATCGTCGAGAGGATCGCTGGGGTCGTCGCTCAGGATGGCCTCGATGTGGAAGCCCCAGAATGGATGGTTTTCGAGGATGTGAATCATGTGGACGAGGGGCTGAGCGCTGCCGACCAAAACGACTCGGCGGTAGTTGTGGCCCTTGCGGCGCAAGTGCATCAGCACCCGGCGCAGAATCAGCGTGCTTAAGCCGATCAGACCGATCAGGACGGCGGACATGACGAGGACCTGTCCGCGCGATAGATCGCTTTTCGTGATGAAGAAGACGAGAACGAGGGTGGCGACGGCCGCTTCGCCCACCGAAATGACCACCCGGCGCAGGATTTCCGCCTGACGCAGAATCCGTCGCGAGGAATAATGTCCGTTCGAGATGAGAAACGCGACCGCCAGAGGCGGCATGAGGACGAGCAAAGGGAGATGATCCGAGAGGGTAGTAGCCCGGAGGACGTTGGGCAGAATATAGGGCCCCAGGACCCAATTGCGCAGGGCGTAGGCGATAAAATAGGCCGCCGCGCCCAAGGCGAGGTCCAGAAGGGCGTTTGCCCTCCCCAGAATGTAGGCTTTTTCCTTCAGCATGAGTCGAGGCGCCCGTCGGGCGGAGGTAAAGGCCTGTGCGGCCTGTCCTCATTGTAGTCGCCGCGATTGGTCTGTCAAGTCGAATAACTGTTTGATTTATTCACGCCTATCGCACGCCCCCCCCCCTAAGATTGGACGGAGGGGGCACAATTCCTTTGCGGAAAGGGCGGGTGATGGGCAGAATACGGCAGACGGGGTTGCGGTCTGCCTTGCAGGGCTTTGACTGTGGCCATCTGCAATGAGAAAGGGGAAGTTACATGCACAAGATTGTCCTGCTCCGCCACGGGCAGAGCACCTGGAATCTGGACAACCGGTTCACGGGTTGGACCGATGTGGATCTGAGCGAAAAGGGCCGCGAGGAAGCCCAGGCAGCGGGTGTCCTGCTGCGCAAGGACGGGTACGAGTTCGACCTGGTCTATACGTCGGTTCTCAGGCGGGCTATCCGGACGATGTGGATCACGCTGGACGGGATCGACCAGATGTGGCTGCCGGTTATCCGGGACTGGCGGCTGAACGAGCGTCACTATGGGGCGTTGCAGGGGTTGAACAAGGCGGAGACGGCCGAGAAGCACGGCGAGGAACAGGTGAAGATCTGGCGGCGTTCCTATGACACCCCCCCGCCGGCGTTGGACGAGAACGACGAGCGGCATCCTTCGCGGGATCGGCGTTACAGAGATTTGACCAGCAAGCAGCTTCCCCTGACGGAGAGCCTGAAGGATACGGTCGCGCGATTCGTCCCCTACTGGAAAGAGACGATCGCTCCGCAGGTGAAGGCGGGCAAGCGGGTGCTGATCGTGGCCCATGGGAACAGTCTGCGGGCTCTGGTGAAGCATCTGGACAATGTATCCGAGGAGGAGATTCTCGGTCTGAACATTCCGACGGGTATTCCTCTGGTCTATGAGTTGGCGGACGACCTCACTCCGATTCAGCATTATTATCTTGGCGATCCTGAGGCGGCAAAGAAGGCAGCCGAGGCGGTGGCCAATCAGGGGAAAGCCCAGTAACTTCGATGGGCGGGGCGGCTTTTCGGGCCGCCCCGTTATCTGTCTCTTATGCCTGACAAGACACCTCAGAAACTGAAGGCTCTTCGTTCCCTCCTGCATGACAGGAAGGAGATGGTGATTGTCATGCAGAACTATCCGGATCCGGACGCGCTAGCTTCCGCTGCGGCGTTGCGGGAGTTTGCGAAGGCCGAGGGGATTTCTTCTACTCTCACGAGCGGGGGCGTGGTGGGTCGTGCGGAAAACCGGGCTCTTCTCCGATACCTGCGTCTGCCCTTGCGGCACATGAACAAACTGGACTTTTCGAAGTTCGACGCCGTGGCGCTGGTGGATTCTCAGCCTGACACGGGCAACAAGTCTTTGCCTGTTGTCGTGAAGTC
>JABMPG010000524.1 GCA_013203855.1 bacterium | reverse complement strand
TTGCTGATGGTGGTGCTGGGCGGGATGGGAGGCGTCCTTGGCGCGCAGGTACTCTCGCGTCGTGATCTGACGCGGGGGCGTCTGGCCGTTCTCGCCGCCCTGGGTCTGTTCTTTCTCCTGACGCTACCTTACTTCCTCACGGCCCGGCTGGATGAGCGGCACGAGGATGCGGTGGTGGCGGTGGGCTATCAGAGCAAGGTGGCGCTGTCCGCCCAGCCCCTGAACTACCTGCTGAGTGCGCGACCGATCGAATATCTGACGGACCGGGGATATCTCGGGGGGCGACAGAACGTGATGGGCCTGAAGGCGGGCGGAGAGTATGCGATCTTTCCCGGCTATCTCGTGTGGGTTCTTCTGATCGGAACGGTTCTCCTCATGCGCGGCCGGGGGCCGGGGCGTCATTGGCTGGTCTATGGGGGCGTGTTTGTTCTGCTGTCCTTTGGACTTCTGGCGCGCTGGGGTCCGGAAGTGGCGGTTTCATGGTTGCCGGACGGAGTGATCTTCCTGCCCGCCACGCTATTCGATTCGGTCCCTCTCCTCGACGGTTATCGGGTGTTCGCTCGGATGGGTTTTCTGGTTCTGCTGTGCGGCGGCGTCTTTATCGGGCTTCGGTGGGAGGAGGCGCTGGGGAGGATAGGTGTTTCTGGCAGGAAATCCTGGATCGTGACGACGATTCTGGCGGTGCTGGTGGTGGGCGAGCGGGTGGAGTGGCCCGCGCCCTATCTGGACGTGAAGATGCCGGCTGTTTACGAGAGTCTGGCTGCGGTCAAGGACAATCTGATTCTCTACGAATTTCCGTCGAACAGTTATGTCTACCTCCTGCCGCAGACGGTTCACGGCCACCGCCTGGCAAATGTGTACACCTCCCGGCTGAGCGACGCCCAACGCGACCGCCTTCGCTCGAACACCTTTCTCTGGGCCATGCATCAGTACGACGCGCCTTTCCCGCAACAGGAGCGGCCGCCGTTCCGGCCGGTGACGAGCGAGAACCTGATCGAGGATTTTCAGCAGACCGGCATCGACGGAGTGGTCGTTCACTGGGACCTGGTGCGGCCCCGGGATCAGAAAGCCGTGGCGAATCTGCTCACGGGGGTGTTGGGACTGGAGGCGGGGGAAGGAGACAAGAGCGTCAGGCTGTATCGGAAAAGTCCGCAACAGGCAGACATTGGCCAGGAGGAAGGAGCCAGAAGCCGGTAGCCAACCATCCCTGGCTCGGACACTCCTGGCGAAGGGTCCAGATTCTGCTTGAAAGAGTCGGGCCGTGTCCGCATCATGTGGGGCGGGATCGTTGTTAGAGGGGCTTTTTACCGGGGAGGCGGAACATGCTTCGATTCGTGAAAATCGTGCTGGTTCTGGGACTGGCTTGCGCGGCGGTCGGTTGCTCCAATCTGAAAGCGCTGGGACGGGCCGATTCGATTGAGCGTGAGATGCGCCTGGACCGGGTTCGCCACTTCAAGGCCATCGGCGACGCGTATTGGCTGCTGGGCCTGGAGTACTACACGCTGGCCACCGAGGCCCAGGAAGCGGGCCGGACGGGAAAGGCGGCGGAGTACGCGCGCAAGGCGAAGATGTACAATCTGTTCTCGAAGGACCTGGAGCAGGACCTGCGCCGGATGGAAGCGGAACTGGCCGAATCGCGACCGATTCCGGAGACGCCGGGCGGTTCGGGTTCGCAGTCCCTTTACCCGTCGGAAGTCTATTTGCCGGTTCCGCAGGCGCCGTGATGAAGAATACGGGCAAAGCCGCCGAGATCTACATCTGTCCGAAATGCCGGGGCCGGCAGCCCCATGTGCGTGAGGTGGCGCTGGTCAAGACGAGCCTGTTCGGGATTTTTCCCTGCCGCGACAACCGCTATATCGAGGTCACCTGCACGCTTTGCGGCTATACCGAGTTCTACAACCGCGCCATTTACCAGCGGGCCCAGGCTGAGGCGCCGGCCAAGGAAAGCCTGCCTTTTCCCGAGAAGACCAACGGATCGTAAGCGGGGGATAGGTAGCCCGGAACCGGAAGAAAGCAGTCGGGAATCGGGAGTCAGTTTCCAGGAGGCCGCAATTCTTCTATGACCCCTTCTCAAATCCTTCTCAGATCCAGTTGGCAGACAGTGAATATCGGGGATATCGCGCATACCCCTGGCCTGTTGTGGCTTCTGGAGAAGTATCTTCCGGACGTGGAGTTGACGCTGTGGCCGAACAATGTGGGCGATGGCGTGGAGCCCATGCTGCGAAAGGCATTCCCGAAGGTCCGTCTCGTTAAAGGGCATCTCAATGCCGGTGGCAGACCGGACACGGAGGCGTTGCGCACGGCCTTCGAGGAGGCGGACTTCTTTCTCCACGGGTCGGGCCCGAGCGTGGTGGCGCGCAAGGAAATGGACGCTTGGCGGCGGCAGACGGGAAAGCCCTATGGGGTGTTTGGCGTGACCGTGGGCGAAGTGGACGATTTCATCCGGGATCTGCTGTCGGGTGCGGAGTTTGTTTTCTGCCGGGATTCGATCTCGCTGGCGTTTCTGCGGGATCAGGGGGTGCGGCCTGGCGTGCTGGAGTTCGGGCCGGACGGGGCTTTCGGAACCCATCTGCGTAATGAACCCCGGGCGATCGAGTATCTGACGAAGCATGGCCTTGAGGAGGGGAAGTTTCTGTGCGCGATTCCCCGTCTTCGGTACAGCCCCTATCACGAAATCCACAACCGTCCACCCACGGAGACCGACCTGGAAAGGGCGACGGTGAGCGCGCGTCACGTCGAGGAGGACCTCTCCAAACTCCGTTGCGCAGTGACGGCGTGGGTGCGCAAGACGGGTTGGCCGGCGCTGGTCTGTCCCGAGATGACGTACGAGGTCGAAGTGGCGAAGAAATGGGTGGTCGATCCTCTTCCGGCGGACGTGCGGGAGAAGGTCGTGTGGAAGGATTCTTACTGGCTGCCCGACGAGGCGGTCTCCGTCTATTCCCACGCCCGGGCGCTCATCAGTTGCGAGATGCACTCGCCAATCATGGCAACCGCGGCGGGCACCCCCGCGATCTACGTGCGGCAGCCGTCGGATACGTCCAAGGGTCAGATGTGGCGAGACATCGGGCTCAGCCCCTGGATTTTCGAGATCGAGGAGACACGTGGAGAAGATCTGGCCGCGGCGCTCCTTGAGATTCACCGTAATTATCCGGAAGCTTTGAAACGGACAAACCAGGCGATGGCCTTCGTTCAGGATAAGCAGGAGAGGGCGTTTTCGGTTCTGGCGAGGGTGTTGGGGTAGGGTTGGATGCGCAGCCGAGGGCGACTGTGCCACAAGTTTCGCGGCGCCACTTTTTCGATTCAGATTTCGACGCCCTTGCGGGCTTTGACGCCGGCGTCATAGTAGTGCTTGATGGGGATCATCTCGGTGACGAGGTCGGCCCGTTCGATAAGGCGCGGGTCGGCGCGGCGGCCGGTGAGGACGAGTTCGACGTGAGATGGTTTACTTTCGATCAGGGCGATCAGTTCGTCGGTCGAGAATAGCCCGAACCAAGCGGCTATGATGGACTCGTCGAGGATGACGAGGTCGTGCCGTCCTTCGGCGAGAACGCGCCGGACTTCGTCCAGCCCTTGGCGCGCGACGGTTTTCTCTCGGTCGGTGGGCTCGCCTCGGACCCACTCTCCGCTGCCGTACTGGCGGCAGGTGACGAGGTCCTGAAATCTTTCGAGAGCGCGAATTTCGCTGTAGGACCCTTCCTTGAGAAACTGTGCGAGGAAAACGCTCAGTCCGGCTCCGGCGGCGCGCAGGGCCAAGCCGATGGCCGCGGTTGTCTTGCCTTTTCCGTCGCCGGTGTAGATCTGGACGTATCCTTTCATGGGCCCAATAAAGCACAGGAAGACCTCGTGCGCAACTGGAGTAGCCGGTAGTTCGAAAGCCGATACGGTTTACGTGCCCGAAGTTGAAAGTCGGAAGTTGAAAGTCGCGGGACCGGCACCCTCGCCGGTCGTCGGTTGACGTCGAAAACTACACTCCAGGCTTCGGCCCGCCGGCTACTTTTCCATTCCCATCCTCTCAAACTGACACGGCGGCGCGTCGTACCGCTCCATCGTCTCGTGCAACTTCCCCGCCAACTTCGCCTCCAGACCGGCATCCCGGATTGGCTGGGTCTGGCCCGGATCTTCCTGAAGATCGTAGATCGGATTGAAGTCGGGCGCGTCACGGTGCGAGTGCGACTTGCGGCTGATCCGATAGTGAGGAACGCCCTTGCAGTGGGGAAGAAACGTCCCGATCTCGGCTCCGGCCAGAGCTCCGCAATCGATGAAATCGCTGAAGCCTCTCGGCATGGCCGTGTGATGGTGGACAATGCTGCCGGGAATGGGCTGGCGGCAGTAGGAATAACGATCATTTACCAGATTCAGATCCTTCCCGAAAAAACCGAAGAGAACGGCGTCGTGGTGGTTGTCGGTCTTGCCCTCCAAAATAGGCAGGAGCGATTTTCCATGCACATTCGGCGGATGGGGAACGCCGTGGAGGTCAAGAATCGTCGGCATCAGGTCCATGGTGGCCGTCAGGGCTTCGGTCCGGCGGCTTTCGGTCTGCGGCATGGCGACGAAGAGGGGGATGTGGGTTAGTTCCTCATAGTCGAACATATAGTTCTTGGCCCAGTAGCCGTGCTCCCCGAGCAGGTGTCCATGATCCGTCGTGAGAACGACGGTGGTGTCTTTCCACATATCGTTCTCGTCCATTTTATCGAGAAAACGCCCGAGCCAGTGATCGGCCATCGACAGTGTGCCAGCGTAGCATTTTCGCATGTGAGCCACCGCCCCCGGATCGTCGAGTTCCGGATCGAGCCGGTCATAGGGCGGCCAGGTATAGAAGTACCGGTCCCATGTGTCCTCGTACAGGTCACGATAGCGCTGGGGGCAATCGAAGGGCTCATGCGGATCGAAGACTTCGAGGTGCAGATGCCAGTTATCGGCCTCGCGATTCAGATCGAGAAACTCCATACCTC
>JABMPG010000523.1 GCA_013203855.1 bacterium | reverse complement strand
TTCACGATCCGTTCCACCTCGCGGAGTTGCTCCGCCGTGACCGCCTGCATATGGCTGAAGTCGAACCGCATTCCCTCGGGCCCGACGTAGGAGCCGGACTGGGTAATGTGGCCGCCGACAACCTGCTTGAGAGCGGCCTGCAACAGGTGCGTCACCGTGTGGTTGCGCATCGTGGCCATTCGACGCTCGCGATCTACCGAGGCCGTGACCGTCTCGTCTATCGCCAGCCGGCCCTCGACCGTCCCGCGATGCAGGAACAGACCCGAAGGCGTCTTCAACGTATCGCGCACCGTGAGCCTTCCGGCCGCGCCCTTGAGAACGCCCCGGTCGCCAACCTGCCCGCCCGATTCCGCGTAGAACGGCGTGCTCGCAATCACCACGGTCGCCTCGCCGCCCTCGACCGAATCCACCCGGCCACCCTCGCGTACGATCGCCAGAATCGCGCTATCGGCCTCAAGCGTTTCATACCCCAGAAATTCGGTCTCGCCTTGCTCCTCATAGACGTCGTCGAGCTGACTCGCCTCGCCCGCGCGCGCGCCGCCTTTCCATGACTGACGGGCCTCTTCCTGGTGCGACTTCATGGCCTTGCCATAGCCCGCACGGTCGAGTTCCAACCCCTCGTCCTCCAGAATCTCCGCCGTCAGGTCCACCGGAAAGCCATAGGTCGCGTGGAGAAGGAACGCGTCCTCGCCGGAAAAGGTCTTCTTCCCGTCGCTCTTCAAGCGCTCGATCCGATCGTCCAGGATCTTCGTCCCCTGGTCCAGAGTCCGCAGGAACCGCTCCTCCTCGCCCCGGATCACCTTGGCCACATGCTCCGGCCGTTCCTTGATCTCCGGATAGGTCTCGCCCATCTGCGCCACCACCGGCTCGACCAGTTGATACAGGAAGGGCCGATCCATCCCCAGCAGATAGCCAAACCGCGACGCCCGGCGCAGGATTCGCCGCAGCACATAGCCCCGGCCTTCGTTCGAGGGAACGAGCCCCTCGCTCAAGGCGAAGGTGAGGGCGCGGGCGTGGTCCACGCAGGCGTTAATATGAAACTTGGTCCGCTGCAACTCCTCCGAAGCCTTCGGGTCGACCACGTACCGAACGCCCAGAATACCCGCCGTCGACTCGATAATCGGCCGCAGAAGATCCGTCTCATAGGGTGAGCGGACCTTCCCCTTCGTCTCCATGAACTGCAAAGCCGTCGACATCCGCTCCAGCCCGGCGCCCGTGTCGATACCCCGATTTTTCAGGCGCGGACGCGAGCCATCGAGTTGCTGGTTGAACTGGGGGAAGACCATGTTCCAGATCTCCAGGAACAGGTCGCCCTCCTCCACGATTCGTTTGGCGATCTCCTTCGGAGTCTGTTTCATCGCTACGGCCAGCTCCGCCTCGGACCCCATGAAAAAGCAGATTTCCGAACACGGCCCGCACGCGCCGGTGTCGCCGGCCGGTCCCCAGAAATTTTCCTTCGCGTCGAGGGGAATGATCCGGTCGCGCGGGATCCCCACCGCCTCCAGCAGTCCCGGTGTCTCGTCGTCCTCCTCAAAAGTCGTCGCCCACAGCCGCTCCTTGGGCAGTTTCATCACGTTCCAGATGAAATCCCAGCCCCACTCCAGCGCCTCGCGCTTGAAATAATCGCCGAAGGAAAAGTTCCCGAGCATCTCGAAAAAGGTATGATGCCGCAGCGTCTTGCCCACGTTCTCCAGGTCGCTGCCCTTGCCCCCCGCGCGCAGGCACTTCTGACTCGTCGTCGCGCGGCGATAGGGCAGCGGGTCCACGGCGCCCGACCACAGGGGCTTGAACTGGACCATCCCCGCGCTGGTGAACAGCATGGTCGGATCGTCCGGCGGCACGATCGGTGAAGAAGCCACCCGCACATGATCCCGCTTCTCAAAATAGTCCAGATACATTTCCCGAAGTTCATTTACCGTAGTCATGGCCCTTGCCTGCTCCAAAGTAGGGAATCCCAGAGCGACAACCCGCCACTCTATCCCACAGAGGATAGGCGAGAAATCCCCTGTTTTCAAGGGGAAAGCCAAATGGGGATGGCGCGCCTCGATCCTTCACGGTAGAACCGATTGGCTCGTGGCTGGGTTGGAGGGCTTGTGCGGCGGCGTGGGCAATGTTCGCAACGGCCGGGTTTGTGCGCGGGGCGCGCGGGGGCCTCCGGCGAATGGAGAAAGCGATTTCCCCTCGCCCCGGGTCAGCGGTTGTCTGACCGGATTGCTGTCAGGTTTCCAGCCGGCACGAACGATGCGGTCCGCGCGAATGCCCTCCCGCCGGTCGCTCTCGCTGAGCGGGCGCTGCTTTTGTTTCACGCTACCAACAGACCGAAGCGCAGCCCGAACCCGGAAGCAGGAACGATGTCGAACAGTATTGGCGCACAACCAGTGCTTCGAGACGCTCGACGATCGCGTTGGCCGCGATCACCGGCAAGTTGGTGGAATGGCACAGGCCCAACAAGAGATTGGCACGATTATGCTGCATCGTTTATGGCGCTGTGTTCAATACTCGAAGACTCCCTTTGCGGTTGACTCTTTCTTCTCCGCGCTTTCCTTTAGGGCCGACTTCGGGACGAAGACTCTCAAGTCGAAATTGCGGGTACGCAGGTGCTTTTCGTCCATTTCCAGAGTGCGGTAGTTCTGCTCGACCACCTCGCGGATCTCCGGCGGGCCGAGGATCAGCGGCCGGCTTACGTTCGCCACGACGATCGGGATACGCTCTTCGCGAAGGGCCCGCTCAATGGAGCGCACCTTGAGCATGCTCTCGCCGACACGATTGGCCTGTCGTTCCTGCCAGTACTTGATGGTCCAGAGGTAGAGCTCGCTGAACTCTCCAAAGAGTTTCCGCTCGGAAAGGAAGGCGTAGTAGGGCTGGGACAGGATCGGGTCATCGGGCTTGCTGTGGCGGCGGATCTGATAGACGATCCGTTCCACGCCTTCCACATCCTGCTCGAACTGCTGGTCGATGTGGAGAATGAACTGGGCCGCGGGCCATGCCGTCACGAAGAGGATCAGGAAAACGAAAGCAGCCAGCGGCACGGCCGAAGTATCGCGCCAGAAGTTCTGACGAAGAAAACGTCGGAACGTGGACGGATAGAAAAACTGCATGACGAAGTAGGCCGCGAAGAGCGCCACGATGGGTTCGCCGAGGACGAAGATGTAATCCATCGTGCCGCCCTTGGTGACGTAGGCGATCGACAGGAGCAGCACGAGGGCGTACCAGACCGTGAACTCGCGCTCGGGCCGCGTGTCGCTGCGGCTGTACAAGACGAGGCCGACGAGCGCCGCGAGAATGAAGCCGCCCTCGTGGGAGATCACCTTCAAACTCTCGCGCAGGAGTTTTGGAAAACCATAGCCCCAGAAACCTTCGGGGGGATAGGAGGCGACCTGATTGAAAATCACGTTGCGGAAATAGGCCCCGGTGCGGATCTCATAGTATCCGGCCACGATACCCACGACCAGCGCCAGCGGGACGAGATACGCCGCCACGTCGAGCCAGCCCCGCCGCCCCTGCTGAATGCCGTGTCGGACGATGAGATATACGAGGAGCGCGAGAGCGTAAGGCGCGGCGGTCATGTTAGTCAGCACTGCGAGCCCCATCAACGCGCCGGCCGCCGCCAGGGGTATGGTTCGCAGTTTGAGAAAGAACCACAACGCCCCCAGCAGGAAGAAGATCTCGAGCGGCTCGGACTGATAGCCCAAACGCCACCAGAAGCCGATCGGGAGGACGACATAGATCGCCGCCGCCAGCACGCCGCCGTAAGGGCTCTGCGTCAGACGACGCCCCAGCAGAAACATCCATCCCAGCGTGAGAAGAAGAAGAACGATGCTGAAAACCCGCACGACCAGCAGCCGGAAAGGAACAACCATCAGTCCGCCGCCGAAACGATCCTCCAGAAGGTTTCCCAGACGGATCAGGAACGAGCCGGTCACAAGATGCAACGGCGGCTGAGGCGACAGAAAATCGCGATAGATGGAGAGCCCGTCAGCCATCCTCGAGGACGTGTAGAGATAATTGCCGTCTCCGAGGTCAATATAGGCGACTGAAAGCGATGACCCGACCCACGCGGCGTACGCGATGCCCAGGAGGCTCAGGAGGAGGAGAGAAATTCCCAGATGCCAGTCGCGGGCGCGACGCCCTCTCAGACGGCTGCGTTCGGCGTGTCGGGCGCGGCTCTCCCGCCACTTTTCGAGATAGTAGTCCCACCCCCGTTTGACGTCCGACCAGATCTCCATATTCGGCTTTCTCCCGCTCCGTCTTTGGAACCCGCCGACGGTTTTCCGAATCTACCAGCCTACGCACAGCCGTACAAGTCCAACCGCCGGTTCAGGATTGTGAATTTGCGTAGAACTTCTCCAATTCGGGAAAGACGGCTTCATTGCTGCATTTTTCTCTGGCGAAGTGGCCGACTTCCTTCGAAAGATCGTGCCGCGTATCGGGCTCTCGGATCAGGCGGAGCATCGCATCGGCCAGGGCGTTCGCGTTGCCCATCTCGTAAACCAAACAGTTTTCGCCTGGTCGAAGAACGTCTTTCGTCCCGCCGGTGAGAGTGCCGATGACGGGAAGGCCGGCGGCGAAGGCTTCGATGATCGTGCCGGGCAGGCCTTCGTGAACTTCGCTCGTGAAGAGAAACGCGTCGTGGTCGCGGTATTGAGCGGGCATGTCGCTGTGAGGCAGGGCGCCGAGATAACGTGTCCGATCCTTCCACGGCGCGCAGGCCAGGCGGGGCTGGAAGATCTCTGCGTCATCCTTCGGATCGACGGGGCCGCAGAAGTCGACCGTCCAGCCCTCGGGTTGCTTCGACCAGAGCCGATCCAGGGCATCGAGAGTCGTCTTGAGCCCCTTGCCGATGCAGACCCGCCCGGCCCAGAGGAAGCGGACACGGCCCCGCGGATCGGCCTGGCGCGTCCAGTCGATATCGAAAAGCGCAGGCTCGTAAGTGATCCACGACACGTGGCGTTCGGGGATTTCGACACCGCGACGTTCGACCATTTCCTTCAGCGCGTGAGAGACGAAGACGGCGCGCTCGGGCCGCCAGCGGGACACGTCGGGCGTGAAGAGGAGACGATACGGCAGGCGCAGGAGGGGCTTGACGATCCGGCCCCACGCCGAATTCGCGGGCCGGGCCCAGAACTGGGGCAGGCCGTTGGTTTGCGTGAATTCGGCTGGCCATTCGTCCATGAAATGATAGACGAGACGAGGCGCGCGGCGCTGGGCTTCCAGGACGATGCCGGAAGCCAGTTTAACGACGTTCCACAAGACCACGACGTCGGGGCGGAAATGGACGAGGTGATGCTCGAACGTGGCGAGGTCGCGCCACTCGCGCCACCAGTAGCCGGGACTCGCCACGTCGGTCCAGTAGCGCAGTTTCAGATCGCGACAGACTTCGGGCGCATTGTCTCCGTTTTGTTGAACGTCATCCCGTCGAAAATCGCTGGTGAGAACGCGAACCTCATGTCCTCGCCGGACCATCCATTCCGCCACGCGGGCGCAATGGAGTTCGTAGCCGCCAATATAGTGAGGGGGATAGTAGTTGGAGACAAAGAGGAGGCGCATTGGAAGCCGGGTTAGTAGACCTCGACGGCCTTATCGCCGAATCCGACGATGTCGGGCGCGCCGTCGCCGTCCACATCGGACAGAATACGCGGGTGATCGGGGATTCGCCAGCCCTGATCGTATCCGAACCCGGCGACCCACGCGGCCGGGTCGAAGAAACCGTTCGTTCCCGCCAGTGAGAGGATCACGCCGTCGTCGAAAAAGCCGATGATGTCGACCCGATCGTCGCCGTTCATGTCGACGAGAAGCCGGATGTGGCGGTCGATTCGCCAACCCGTGTCGTACCCGAAAAACCCGCTCCAGGGCGCGGGCGCAGCGAAGGAGTTGCCTTCGGAGAGGGATACCATGACCCCTTGGTCACCGAAGCCGACGGCATCGGCCATCCCATCGCCATTCACGTCGGCGGCGAGACGCAGGTGCCGCTCGGGTGTCCAGCCGTCTCGGGCCCCGAATCCGGCCCGCCAGAAGGTCGGCGTGGCGAACTGGCTGCCGGTAGAGAGACTGACGATCAGGCCCCGGCTGCCGAACCCGAGAACATCGGCCATGCCGTCCCCGTTTACGTCGGCCAGAACCCGGGGCGTCTCCTCGATACGCCAGAAGTCGGCGTAGCCGAAGCCCGGGGTCCACAAGGCCGGTGTGGAGAAGGAAGCGCCCGTGGAGAGAGCCACGGTCACGCCGCGGTCGCCAAAACCGACGAGGTCGTCCAGCCCGTCGCCATTGACGTCGGCGAGGAGTCGCGGGTGTCTCTCGGCGCGCCAGCCCGCTTCATAGCCGAAGCCCAGAGTCCAGAGAGCAGGCGGGTCGAAGCCGGCCCCGTTCGAGAGGGCGGCAGTGACGCCCCGGTCGCCGAAACCAACGAGATCGCCCCGTCCATCGCCATTGACGTCTGAGACGAATCGGGGATGGCGGCCCACTTGCCATCCGTTTCGGGCGCCGAAGCCCTGGACCCAGAGGGCTGGTGCTTCGAAAACGCTTCCGCTGGACGGCGCAACGATAACGCCCTCGTCCCCGAATGCCACGAGGTCGCCACGCCCGTCGCCGGTCACGTCTTGGACCAGCCTCAAATGAAGAGTCGGATCCCACCCGCTATAGGCGTCGAAACCGGTGACCCAGGATTCGCTCCGGGGCGGTGAGGGATTGGTCTCAACGACGAAAACGTTCGTGGACCCGGTCCGGCCTTCCTTATCCGCAGCACTCACCGTGATGGGATCTCCCACCTCGGGGATGGTCAGCAGGCCGTTCCAGTAACCTTTTCGGAGGGTAACCGTCCGCTGTCCCGACAGGGGGATCTGGCCGCTGACGGTGAGGAAGATGTTGGGAATGTCACAGAGAATGCTGAAAGGAACGAGATCGCGGTCCCATGCGAGCGGATCGCCGTGTTCGCTGTCGGTGCGGTAGTGCATCACGCGGGGATCGGGGGTTGTCGTGCAGCGGACCTCGCCGGCGATATAACCCCAGACGCCCGAAGGATTGTTGTGGCTGAAGTCGATCAGGAGATTGTCGACTCCGTTGTAGTCGAAGGGCGGATCGAACTCGAAGACGATTCTTCCCAGAGAGTCGATGTCGACATGGGACTGGTGAACCACGGTCCAGCCGCCCGCCTCCCAGCCCGACTGAGAATCGTACGACGACTGGAACGTGTGTTTGATGCGGATCGTCCAGTTGAACAGCATCTCGTCCGGCGCCTTGGCGATATCGAGGGAAAGGGCGGTGAAACGGGCCGCGTCGCCCAGTTCGTTCGCACGATAGATCACCTGAGTGCGGGCGTCCTCGTAAAAATTCTGAATGGGCGGGACACAGGTATTGGTTCCCTGTCCGATAGTCCTCTCCGTGCTCTGGGCCCCGGAAAAGGCGGTCAGTTCGGCTTCGCCATTGAAGGCGGTCACGGTCTCTCCCATGGAATCGACGGCTCGGAGAATGGCAAAGAAGGGCGTGTTCTGTTCCTGGGGAGTAGGGATGGGAGACCAGGCCAGCGAGACGGCGGGACGAACCAGCAGCGTCACGCTCCGGCTTTCGACCCGTCCCTGATCGGCGGTCGAGAAGAACAGATTGCCCGTGTGCGGCCCGGCCGCAAGCAGGACGGCGGAATCGCTCAGCGTCACGAAAAGGACGAGCGAAGATCCGGTCGTCAGGGCTCCTCCATCCCGGGAGAGAACGAGCCAGGGCACATCGGTCTCAACCTGCCAGGTAAGGCTCGTGGCCCCTTCGTTCTCCACCAGATAGTTCCACTCGATCGGCGTGAAGGGTCCGCCCTGGGGGCCTGACACTTCAACCCGTTCGGCGGGACGGATGACGAGGTCGCCGCTCCCCTGGCCGGTCAGGAGCAGCGAGTAGTCCTGACTGCCCCCCGAGAGACTGCCCTTGTGGGTGATCGTGACGGTATAGGTTCCCTGGTGGGGGGGCGCGGCGAAGTAGACCTGCTCCACGTTGTCGCGCACATTGTCGCCCACGCCAGCGACCTGTCCGGGATTCGCGGGATCGGGCGCGTAGGGAAGATAGACGGTCCCGTCCGGCCCGGCAATTCTCAGGTCCAGATCGTTGACCAGGACGGAACGGGTGTCATCGAGGCTGTCTCGTTCGGGACCGGGCGGATCGGTCCAGGACAGCGTGGCGCGGATGGAGGTGACGGCGTCCCAGCGGAAGGACATTTCGTGGCGCTGGTTACTGGCGAGGGTCGCCTCCTGGATGTGATTTCGGGCTATGGCCTGGGCGTGAGACTCGATCAGATCGGCGGCTGCCTTCACGTTCACCAGGCCCCAGCCGTTCTGATAATCCGGCCCGGCGCCGCCGAGATCGTCGGCCGTGTGGATGAGAAGACCTTTCAGGGTCGCCGCGCGCATGTCCTGATTGGAAAAGCGGTTTCGGTAGAGCTCGATCAGGAGGGCGGCCGACCCGGCGGCATTGGGCGTGGCCATGCTCGTCCCGCCGGAAATGCTGTAGTTGCTGTCGCCGGTATCCCAGGTGGAGTAAAGGTTGACGCCGTTGGCCACGAGATCGGGCTTGATGCGTCCGTCGTCGGTGGGGCCCCATCCGCTGAAAGAAGCCATGGTGGCGGACGCGACGCTCCTCAGACCGCCGGAAACCGCATCGTTCACCGCGCCGATGGTGAGAATGTTTTTCGAGTTCCCCACGAAAGGAATCGAGTCGTAGCCATCTGGATGGCCGTCGGCGGGGGGACCTTGAGCGGGATCATAGACGCCGGATTTCCAGTCGCCGTTGCTGTCCAGGTAGTAGAACGTGTTGCCTACCGTTGGAACGTCTCCGCGGTCGTTGCCCGCCGCCTTGAACACGAGCAGATAGGGCGCGTCGTGAGCGATAGTGTCCCAGATCATGCATTCCTCGCCATATATGCCGAAAAAGGGATCCTCGTCGCCGCCCGCCGGACCGAACCAGTGCCAGCCCAGGTTGCCCGAGATGTCATAGTAGTCCCAGCCCGCGATGATGCCGTAAGAGTGATTGGAGATGAAGATCCGGTCGGACTGCCGGGGAGCGGTCGCGGCGACCGCGGCCACCTCGGCGAGGTCCTCGTCCCAGTCGTAGGAATGAATGCCGATGCCAGGGGCCATGCCCTGAGCCCGGACGTCGATCCCGGCGGCGCCAATGGTTCCGGCCACGTGGGTCGAGTGTCCGAGCGAAGCCCCGCTGTCCATGAGAACGACCCGGCTGCCGAACTCCACATGCGAGGACCGCACCGTGCCACCGTCCCAGATCCCGGCGATAAGGCCCGCGCCAGTTACGCCGTAGGACGGCTGATTTCGGATGAGCGACACACCGGTCGAGATGGCCGCCTCGCGGTTATAGGTCGTGAGATAGAGCGGACGATCGTGGCGAGCAGCCATCAATTCAGCCGCCCGGCCCCGCGCCTCGGACCGGATCGTCCAGCCCTTTCGAAGGGCGAGGGACCGGGCCTCGATCTTGCGACGCTCGGCGCGCTCCCGCAACGTCTGCACTGCCTGGGCGCGGGCCGATTCCGTGCGAAGGGAAAGAAACAGTGCCGGGGGCTGAGCCGGTACGGGTGAGGGCGATCCCGCGACGAGAAGAAGGACAACGCAGACGAATGAAAAGCCCAGAATTCGGCTGGGGAAATTCATAGATCGGCTCCTTGTGCCGGGCCTTGGCGAATGACAGACGCCACCACGGAGAGGCGATGACGTTACTTTTCAGGATACCACTCCAGGCGGGAGAGAGGCAAGGAGAGGTCTCTCAGATACCGGACCGGGGGAGGCCGGTCCAACACCAGTCAAGGTGAGGCGGGAGGGATTGCGCACACAGAACGACCTGGTAGATTTCCCCTATTCGAACAGGCCCTCGGGCAGTTCGAAAAGCTGCGGGTCGGGCGTGGTCTCGTTCACGCGGCGGAGGTCGAGCCACTGGTCGGTGAAGTCGCGGATGAATCGCTCGCTGCGCGGGTCGGCGAGCAGGCGGTCCACTT
>JABMPG010000522.1 GCA_013203855.1 bacterium | reverse complement strand
AGTCTATGGTTGAGGCTTGATAGTCTTCGGAGATGCCGTGGAAGAAGGCCTGCTTGCAGTCGGTTGCCTGATAGCCGCGATCTGAGAACCGCAACCTGCGGAATGCCGGAAGATCAGAGCGAGGCGGATCGGCAGTTCAAAACTCACAAACCCCACACGGGAGGTTTCCATGCTTAAGGGATCCATTGTTGCCATCATCACCCCCTGGAAGGACGGCAAGCTTGACCGGGACGCTCTGGCGAACCTGATCGAGTTTCAGATCGAGAACGGCACCTCGGCCATCGTTCCCTGCGGCACGACCGGCGAGTCGGCCACCATGACCCACCAGGAGCACCGCGACGTAATCCAATTCACGATCGAACAGGTCAACAAGCGCGTGGCCGTCATCGCCGGCACGGGCTCGAACGCCACCGCCGAAGCGCTGGACCTGACCCTGCACGCCAAAAAGGCCGGGGCGGACGGCGCCCTCCTGATCTCGCCCTACTACAATAAGCCGACCCAGGAAGGCATCTATCAGCACTACAAGTACATCGCCAGGGAAGCCCAGTTTCCCCTCGTCGTCTACAACTGCCCCGGACGCACAGGCAGCAAGATTGACCCGGACACCATCGCGCGCCTCAGCAAGGTGCCGAACATCGCCGCCCTCAAGGACGCCGTCGGCGACATCGACCACACCAGCGAGGTCGTCTCCAAGTGCGACATCCCGGTCCTGTCGGGCAACGACTCGATGAACCTGCCGATCATTGGGCTCGGGGGCAAGGGAGCGATCTCGGTTCTGGCGAACATCGCCCCGCGCGCCACGGCGAATCTGGTCGGAGCGGCCTTGAGCGGCGAGTGGAGCAAGGCGCTTGATCTTCACAAGAAATACCTCCGCATCTGCCAGGCCCTCTTCGTCGAGTCCAACCCGATCCCCGTCAAGGCGGCTGCGGAAATGATGGGCCTGTGCGGTCCCGAAGTCCGAATGCCCCTCGTGCCGATCACAGACGGGGCCCGGGAGAAACTACGCGTGGCGATGAAAGAAGTGGGGTTGCTGAAGTAAGAGTAGCCAGTAAGTCCATGCTCGGGAGCCAGAATCCAGGAGAGTAGCGCCGAAGGGCATGACATACCAGCCTAGGCAACGCCCTGGGTGATCGAGACGCAAAACACCGAGCCCTGAGAGGGCGTGACACTGAATGCCGTCAGAGGATTTTCAGTCCCGCCTGTTGAAATTGTTTGAGGAGATCCATCCCCTCGATGCGGTGCCGCGTGCGGGATTCGTCCTGCGTGGGGTGGTCGGGCCCGAGTCGGTGGCGGCTCACAGCCATTTCGTTTCGCTGCTGACACTGCTGGTGGTCGACACGTTTCCGGATGACTTCGACCGGCACAAGGCGCTGACCATGGCGTTGATCCACGACCTGCCCGAGGCGTTGCTGATGGATATTCCGATGCCGGTTTCGGACGCGCATCTGCGGGTTGCCAAAGCCCATGCGGAACAGGCGATCTTCGAGGGACTGTTCGAAGGATGGCCGGCCGAATACGCGGCGCTGCATCGCGAGATCCAGGAGGCGCAGTCGCCCGAAGCGCGGCTGGTGCGGGGCCTGGACAAGGCCCAGATGATGATGAAGGTCCTCATGTACGAACTCGAAGGTCGGGGCCGCCTTGAAGAGTTCTGGCACAATCCCGCCAACTTCCGGGACTACGGGATCGAAGCGGTGTCGAGTTTGTTCGACCGGATCTGCGAGAAGGCCGGTCGAGAAAGACCCGGAGAAGGACAAGCCCGATCAAAATGAAAGACGAGCAAATATGAAGTGAGCGGTTGCTGGAGTTGACTCCTGTATACTGGCCACTCTTCCATGGAAGGGAACGAACGAATGGCAACACGAATTATCATGTGCGGGGCAGGGGGGCGGATGGGAATCGCCATTCTGCGGTGCGCCGCCGGGGATGCCGATCTTGAAGTGGCGGGCGGGGTCGAGATGAAGGGCTCGCCGGCCCTCGGTGGAACTGCGGGGGCGCTGATCGGAAAACCCTCTCTCGACGCGCCGATCACCGAATCCCTGGACGCAATTCCGGGAGCGGAACAGGCGGTCAGCGTCCATTTTTCCTCGCCCGAGGCGACTGTCGAGCAGGTGCGCTGGGCTGTGGAGCATGGCGCGCCGGTCGTGGTGGGCACGACTGGGCTGGACGCTTCCCAACGGGCCGAGATCGAGAAGGCTTCGAAGCAGATTCCCGTGGTCTTCGCGCCTAACATGAGCGTTGGTGTCAACATGCTCTTCAAACTGGTCGGCGAGGTCGCGAGGATTCTGGGCGCGGATTACGACATCGAGATCACCGAGATACACCACCGTTTCAAGAAGGACGCTCCAAGCGGGACGGCGCGACGGCTGGGGGAGATCGCGGCCGAGGCGCGCGGTTCGGACTATGACGAGATGGTCGTCGACGGCCGGTCCGGCATCACGGGCGAGCGGCCCACGGCCCAGATCGGGATGCACGCCCTGCGTGGGGGCGATGTGGTGGGCGACCATACCGTCACCTTCGCGACCCTGGGCGAGCGGCTGGAACTGACCCACCGGGCTCACAGTCGCGATACCCTTGCCCGGGGAGCTCTTCTCGCGACAAAATGGGTTCGTGACCAGAAACCGGGACTCTACGACATGCAGGACGTGCTGGGACTGCGGTAATCGCGCGGGAGAAAGGGAGAGATCATGCAGGATGTGCCGTTCACTTACAAGATGGAAGAGATGATGAGACAGCTTCCCACCGGGGCTTTCCTGACGGTCCAGGCCGACGGCGAGCGCAACACCATGACGATCGGATGGGCCCAGATCGGGATCGTCTGGGGTCGCCATGTTCTGACGGTTCTCGTGCGGGACAGCCGCCACACTTTCGGCATCATCGAGAAGGCCGCCGACTTTACGGTGAGCGTGCCGTGGCAGGACATGAAAAAGGAACTGACCTTCTGCGGCACGAGATCCGGGCGGGATTTCGACAAGTTCCACGAATTGGGCCTCAAGACGGCAAGCGGAAAAGTCACGAAGTCGCCCGTGCTCCAGCTCGCCGGCCTTCACTACGAGTGCCGCATCGTCTACAAGAGCGCCCTGAACCCCAGCCTCTTGCACGACGATCTTTTCAACGTGTATCCCAAGAAAGATTTTCACACGCTCTATTACGGAGAGATCGTGGCGTGCTATGAGACCGAATAGGATCGGAGACGAGCGATGAGCGAAGGCAATTTCCAGACGCCGCCAAGCGCCCTTGCGGGCCTCACGCTGGGGATTCTTGGCATCCTGGTTCTCGGTCCCCTCGGCTCGATCCCCGCCATCATGCTGGGGCGTCGGGCGTTGCGCCAGATCAAGCGGGAAGCGCTCCCGACCGGCAAGGGAGTCGCCATCTGGGGCATCGTCCTGGGCTATGTGGGGATCGTCTTCTTCTTGATTGCCATGGCTATTGTGGTTCTGCTGCTCTTCTGGATGAGAGATGCCAGTCAGTCTCTGATGGAAGGCCTATTCTGACGCGGCGGCGGCTCGTTTCCCTGTTTTCCCTTGTCTTTTCGTGACCGTCTCCTATCATAATCTCTTCGACCTCCGCCCCGGCAACCTCGCCAGGAGCCGATGGCGCAAAACCGACTTTTCAAGGAGCCTCCCATGTCTTTTAACGTGGCCGATCGCCTCAAGAAACTTCCTCCCTATATTTTT
>JABMPG010000521.1 GCA_013203855.1 bacterium | reverse complement strand
TGCCGTGGATCTTCTTCCCAGCGGTGGCCTTGATGATCTCCTGGCCGTACTTGCGCATGAAGACGCCCTGCTTGGCAAGGTCGGGATATTTCTGGATCACGCCGATAATATTGCGGATGGCGGGGTCGGCGTCGAAGCCGAAGAGCAGGTCGGGCGAGCAGAGGTGGAAGAAGTGCAGAGAATGGGACTGGAACATCTGCCCGTAGTGCATAAGGCGTCGCATCTTCTCGGCCGTGGGAGTGAGATTCTCTCCACCGACGATATAGTCCATAGCCTTGGCAGCCGCCAGGTGGTGGCTGACAGGGCAGATGCCGCAGAGGCGCTGGACGAGAACGGGCACTTCCCAGAAGGGCCGGCCCTGGATAAAACGCTCGAAGCCTCTGAACTCCACGACATGGAGGCGGGCCTGCTGGACGCGGTTCTGCTCGTCCAGGTCGATGGTGACCTTGCCGTGCCCCTCGACTCGGGTTATGGGCTCGATATGGATACGTCTCGTGTTTTCGGCAGCCATCTTCATTGTCTCCAATCGCGGATTAGTCATATTTGACCACGTGATACGGGGGATCGAGGGGTTTGTTGGTGAGCAGGGCCACGAGGGCCTCCCAGATCAGATCCGCCCGGGGCGGACATCCAGGGAGGAAGTAGTCCATTTTAACCACCTCGTGGCAAGGATACACCTTGTCCAGAAGGAGGGGAATCTCAGTATCATTGGGGATCGCGCCGCTGGGATTATAGACGGAGGGTCCGTTGACGTAGGCCTCTTCGAGACATTCCTTAAGGGGAATGTTGTTCCTCATGGCCGGGATATCGCCCATGATGGCGCATTCACCCACGGCGACGAGAATCGTGCAGTTCTTGCGGAACTCCTGGAGAACGCGGACGTTCTCTTCATTGGCGCAGCCACCCTCGACCAGACCGACGAGGCAGGGCTCGGTGATTTTCTTGAAGTCGTCGATGGGGGACTTGTTGAAGTCCACCAGATCGACGAGTTGCAGGATCCGCTCGTCAATGTCCAGGATCGACATGTGACAGCCAAAGCATCCAGCAAGGGAAGTTGTAGCAACTTTCGGTTTAGCCATGGTCGTGTTTCCGTATCTGCTCTTGGGATTAGGGCTTGATCGCCGTCTTCTCAATATCCGAACCGATGGGTTCCCAATCATAAAGGCGCTCGCCGATTGGCACCAGGTAACCCGTGCGTTTCTTGAGGATAGCGCCGACGGGACAGGCTTCGGCAGCCTTGTCTTCGGCGGAAATCCGGGTTTCGCACAGGCCGTCGCCGGAGCTCACGCCGACCTTTTTCTCCGAGCCGCGGTTGATGAACCCGAAGACGTTCTTGCCGTCCAGCTCATCGGAAGCCCGGATGCAGCGGGCGCACAGGATACAACGGTTGTGGTCCACCATCACGTCCGGGTGAGTCGCGTCTACCTCGCGCTTGGGGAACTGGTAGGGGTACTTCGGCGCGAGCATTCCGAGACGGTAGCCCAGAGCCTGAAGTTCGCATTTCCCGCTCGCCTCGCAGAACATGCAGAAGTGATTGCCTTCCACAAACAACATCTCGACGATGCTGACGCGGATTTCCTTGAGTTCGGGCGTTTCGTTCTCGACCACCATGCCTTCGGCGATGGGGAACGTGCAAGCGGTCTGGGGGCGACCGTTGACCATGCAGGTGCAGATCCGGCACGCGCCGTAGGGGCTCAGGCCCTTCATGGCGCAGAGGCGGGGGATATAGATACCTGCCTCGTCGGCCGCCTCCAGAATAGTCTGTCCGGGGCGTCCGGTGACCTCTGCGTCGTCAATCGTAAAAGTGATGGTTTTCTCGTCGCTCATGCTGCTTTCCTTTTTCGGGGGGATGCGCCTTAAGCGGGATAGTAGACGGAATCGCGGCCGGTGATCTCCCGCGAGGGAGCCAGCGCCTTACGGATGTCGAAGGTGGGCTGGAATTCGCCAGTGGATTCCTTGACCTTCTGTTCGTAGACGGATGCAAAGTTCGCGAGGCTGGTGAGGATGGGGTTGGGCGAAGTCTGGCCGAGCCCGCAACGACTGGCCGTCTTCACCGTTTCACCCAAGTTCTTCAAATAGACCAGATCGCTGGGCTGGCCACGGCCGTCCCGGATGGCATCGAGGCGCTCCTTGAGAAGGACGTTACCGACGCGGCAGGGGGTGCAGTAACCGCAGCTTTCCTCAATGAAGAACTCCATGAAGTAGTCGACGACGGCCAGAATGTCTCGATCCGGTCCGAAGACCATGATCGACCCGCCTGTCGCCAGATCGTCGTAGTCGATCTTACGACTGTACTCGGAAGGCGCGACCAGGCAGCCGCTCGGGCCGCCGACCTGGACGGCGATCGCTTTCTCGCCGCCGGCCATCTCGAGCACCTCGGAAAGCGGGGTGCCGAACGGGATCTCGTAGACCCCGGGGCTGTGGCAGTCGCCCGCGATGCTGAGGAGTTTCGTGCCAGCGCTGCCCGAGGAACCGATCTGGGCGAACCAGCCGGGACCTTTCTCGAGCACGCGGGCGACGCAGCAGAAGGTTTCGACGTTGTTCACGTCCGTGGGATGGCCGAGGTAGCCCTTCTGGGCGGGGAAGGGGGGACGCGTCTTGGGATCGCCCCGGAGCCCTTCGCAGGAACTGATCATGGCAGTCTCGTCACCACATATGTAGGCCCCCGCGC
>JABMPG010000520.1 GCA_013203855.1 bacterium | reverse complement strand
GCCCGGACCAGGTAGGGCACAAGGGCGGTGGGAGAGATCATCTTTACCTCCTCGCCCGTCTCCATCGTGTGCCGTCGCTGAACTGTGACGCTTTTTGTCGTCCCGGCCTCGCTGTCGAAAACCTCCTCCGTCTCAGCCGTCCATTCATCCACCGTCTGAGGTCGCGAAATCACCGCCGACGGCAAGACCGCTTCCAGGTCCTGCGCCACAATGCCCGTGACGCTCACGCCCGGCCGCGCCTTGTATTCGTAATCCATGATCGGGATAGCCCGAACGATGCTCAGCCCGTCCTTGGCCGTCTCCCGAATATCGGTTTTCAAAGTGCGGTCCGACGGCACATACAACCCGACCACGCCGCTCAACTCCGAGATTGCCGCCGCGATATTCCCGTTTCCGGTCCGCATATAAACGTACGTGTTCGACGTTCCGTTGTCGGCGCCGCACTGCACATTCACCCCCTGCCGCAGGTGGGAATCCCCATCATTGAAAACATCCAGGGCATAACCGGCGGCAGAGGCATTGGCCGTTACGGGTCCGCTCACCGTCAGGGCCTTGGTCGCCTCGTCGAATACCGCCATTGTTGCAGACGAGGAATTTCTGATTGTGAGGCTTTTCCCTGCTTTGGTGTCGATCCAAACGTGCTGCACATTTCCGTTGGTCAGTATGTTGCCGAAATACGTGCCGCAGTTAACACCTGAGCTGTAAGCAGAGATATTTCCGAACTTAAAAGTGCCGTCGGCGTTGATGTAGTTCGTGGCGGAATGATAGAGAACAGGATTTGCGCCAGACAGACCACACCCGCTCGTATTGATGGCCTTGCTCCCGGTGCTCCCGGTAATAGCCAGCCCATCCGCAACCGTCACCGCCGCGCTGCCGGTGCTGCTCTGGATCGTGTCGGCGTAAATCGCCGTCGCCGTCGCGCTGGTCATCCCTACGCCGTCCGAAGCCGTGATCGTAAGGCCATTTCCGTTCGCCCCGCCATTGGGGTTTAGTGCGGTGCTCTGCGCGCCAATGAGTGTTCCGACCTCCACCGCCCCGGTGTACGCTCCTGTCGCGCCGGTGATAGCCCCGCTAGCCGTCACGCTGTCCGCAGTCAACGCATCATCAATGTCAACCGCCGCGCTCCCCGTCGAACTGCGAATCGTGTCCGTGTAAATCACGGTCGCTGTCGCGCTGGTCGAAGCGACTCCGCCGTCCGTCACCGTAACCGCTGTCTCCCACTGCGGATCGGTTCCGTCGCTCGTCAACACCGCGCCATCCGTCGCGCTGATTGCCAGCCGCCCCACGTTCGTGGACGAGTCCACCCGGATCAAATCCCCCCGAGTCCCGCCGTCCACCTCATGCGTATCGACCGCCTCCCATTCCGCCTCGGTCATATTCGCGCCGATGTCCGCATGTTTGAGTTCCCCCGCGCCCAACGCCCACGCGGGCAGTAACAGCATCGCCCAAAAAGCTATGTATCTCATAAAGAAAATCTCCTTATGTGTCGTTGCTATGTGTGAGTGCAGAAAAGTTTGCGGGATTCTCCGGGCAGGCTCCCGCTGGCCTGCGTACGATTGGTGAACCGAAACCCGGATTCCGGTGTGAGATCGCCCAGCGCGCAGACGCCGCCGATCTCGCGGGCCGGGCACAACTCCGGCCTTGGCGCGCGCCCGAAGGAAGGGCCACGCCCATGTGCCTGCCGCAGCGCGAACTCCGGCAGGCAGTTTTCCTTAGGACAGATCCACGCCGGTCTGGCAGTAGAAAAGCCCAGGCCGCAGCAGAACGATATCGTATCGGACGATGGCCCGGAGCCAGATTTCGAAGTTTGCGACCGCATCCGTTGACGCATCGCTCCCTGCCTCGAAAGCCCGGAGTTCCAGGTTCGTTCGAATCCCGATTCCGAGATGATCGAACTGGCCGAGGAAGATGTCCGTCTGCGCCCCGGTCCCCAGTGTCGAGGGGATCTGATTGCTGACGAAGTGCTTCGCGCGTTGCCAGGAATACGGAGCCGCCTGCGGATTTTGCGCCCCATCCTGAAGGCCGTCGTAGATGGCCCACACACTGGAATTGTAGATCGCCGACAGTTTGTCGGGGTCCGCGTTCGCGTCGAGCAAAGCTGCCATCGCCGTGCGGAATGTCGCATAGGTCGGCGTTGTCCCAAGAGCCGCCGTGAGGATGGATCCCGTACTGGCGATACCGGTGGGAGTGCTGCCGGTGCCATCGCCCAGGAGCGCCTCGTAGTCCATCCGATTGGCCGCTGCCGTAGAGATGGAGTCAGTGAGGGCGTTCTCGAGGATGACGGAATCGTCCCACAATTCACGCGGGAGTTTGACCAGAATCCCCATCGTCTTGGCCTCCAAACTGGCCTGCGTGAAGGTCGGGTCGCTGGCGGTAATCGCCGCCGATTCCGCCCGATGAAAAGCGGTCGGATCGCTGTCCAATCTGGCGATTTTGAGAGTTCCGTTTTCCATCGGAATGGCTTGGGCGCCGGCCTGAAAAACCCGCGCCTTGGCCCGCGCCGCGTCGATCAGGTTCAGACTCAACGGCGCCGGAATCAGGTAGGAGCCGGATCCGGACGCGGTGGTCATCGTCCGAACTTCGGGCAGAACATCGGACCAGTTTGCCGTACCAGCACCCCGAGCAATCGCGCCGAGAGTCACCTCGTCGTTGCGGATGCCGCCGGGATACTCGAAGGTGGACAACCCGGCCAGTTTGACGGAGTTGTCATAGGCTCGGACTTCCTGCCCGTTCGAAGCATCGCGTCCGATAACAGCCCCCGTGCCCGCGTTCGCGGTTCCTCGACTGTTTGGATAGGGCGGGTTGATCCGGTTGACGGGCCGGTTGAGACGCTCCTCCTCCGCGTTGCGGATTTCGAGCCTCTTCTGGCGCTCGATGGCCAGTGTCAGTTCGTCGAAACGCTGCTCCATCTTGCCCTCCTTCTGCTTCATTTCGCCAGTGATGGGCTCGCCGTTCCAGGCGTCCCAGAATTCAGTTTGGGCTTTGACGAGTTTCTCGCGCTCGTCGTAGAGTTCGAAAAGTTGCATGGTTATTACCTCGTGAACTGCTTGATTTCGTGCCCAACCCCAGGGTCGGGCGTCTTCGGTTTTCTACGGCTCGCAACGAGTGAGTGAGTGGGCTTGATTCCCCGGCTCGGCTCGGCTCCCCCTGAGCCTCCATCTCTTGCGTACATCCCGGAAGCGAGTGGCAATCCCCAACCGGCTCGCGTCCCGTCCCGTGGCGGATCTATCAAGCGGCTTCGAGTGCCCGCCGTGCGGCTCGAAGTGCTGTGTCGGGGGGGGTTATCCCGCCCCCCCCATGCGGTCCGCCGTTTCGGTCGAGAGCCCCGACGGAGAGGGCTTTTCCAGGCCAAAGGAAGCCCCCCGACCGATCCCGATACATTCTACGGCTTGCTATATGTTCTGTCAAGGTCACGTACTTGACCCCCTGTTGTCTATTTTGCGTTTCTTTACGCGGGTGAGGCATCCGGTCTATAACCTTTGAGGTTGTGGCGATTGACCCGCCCCTTACCCCCCTGTTACTATTCTGCAACCTGTCCTGTTGCCGAGCCTTGACTTGTAGGTCAAGATTCCATTCCATGCCCCAGGTCAGCCACTCTGCGCATCAGTCGCGCCGCTATCACCTCCTGCAACGGGCCAGTGGAGTGAGATAGCCACTGTGGGCTCCCACTACCACCGGCCCGCCCAGGATGATGAATTGCCCCAGAGCCGACCAGCCTCCCCGACGGAGCGGCCAGCCCCAGAGCAAACTTGTGGCGTCCAGTTTGTTGAGTTGTCTGTGCTGTCCCCCCTTTAGGGGGGGGACAACAGGACAACAGGATTCTCCGAGTTGTTCCGGACAACTGAGGACAACTGAAACAACAGGATTCTGTCAAAGCGTAGAACATTGAAATCTCTCGTTTAAGCGGTAGATTGTGCTGTTTTTCGGTCCTGAACTTTTAGAAAGTATTCCCTTCGAAATGAGTTGTCCGAGCAGGTCTCTAATTTCATTGCGTCCCGGACAACAGAAATCGGCCTCTTTCATGGCGGTCACAATCTCGGTTTGGTTGCTGCTCGGGTGCACCTTCAGGTGGTCGAGAATAGCCTCCACGAGTTCCGCTTGTGCGTCGCCATCGTCTATCTTCAACCCATAGAATTTTGCGCTGTGCAGCTCACGTGAGCCCAGTTTGTGCTCGTACTTGAACGATGCTCCAAAAGGCTTCACGTCGGCGGCCCGGACCTTCCCGGCGGTGATTGCGATATCTGGGCTCCCCTTGGCCCGTTCGATGATGAGCATGAGGTCCAGCATGTTCTCGATGGATGAACTGCCCCTGTATCCGCCCAGTTTGTTGACGTGATGGACGAGGATAACGGCACACTGACAGAGCTCCGAGAGTGGCCGGAATGCCCGCACAACCGCTACCATCAGTTCGCTGTTCTCGTCGGTTGAACCGTCCTTCACGGTCTGGAGACAATCAACGACGAGCAGGTGAACCTCGAGAAATTGGAGGCGTTCGATCAGCTTCCCCATGTGGGCGCCGTTCGTTGCCAGGAGTGCCGGGTTCGGGTGGCTCCAATAGTAGAGTGGTGCTTTCTCGGTGAGCCCGCGCGCCCGTGCAAGGGCCTGGAAACGCTCATGGACGGCCCAGGTCGGATTATCTTGGTTCAGCCATGCGACCGGCCCCTGAAGTGTCTTAAACTCGTCTGCAACGCCATTTGGGAAGGGCGTGAGCCACGGTTGTCCGGACGCCACAGAAACGAGCAGGTCCGCAAGCAACATACTCTTGAGATCCCCACTGCCGCCTACCACCATGTTGACTGATGGGACTGCAAAGAGGGCGTTGGCTCGGGATTCGGCGATATGCTGCACCGGCTCCCGCTTTTGGAAGGCGTCTGAAAGGGTGTAGAGATCCCAACCGTCTTCACTGGGAATAATCTCAGGTACGGCCATGATGCCCTCCCATCCGCATCTCAGGAGAGGCGATGCAGTAGGTCAGTGCCCGGATGGTGGAGCTCCTCAACGGCTCCTGCCCGGTCTGGCCGGCCAAGATGTCGTTCTCAACCGTGAGCGCCTCATAGAGGGAGTACTCGTCCAGGTCGGAGCCCAGATAGAGGGCTTTGTGATAGAGGTGGACAGTACGGAGGATCTGGGAGACCAGATCCAGGTTAACGCCAGGTGGTCGCTGCGGTGCTGCGGTGGTGATCGTCGGGGATAGTGCCATCTTGAAACCTCCCTTGTGTTGCTTTGTGTCGGCACAAAACAACCCTGTGGTTAAGCCGTAGACTCTTGATTTTCCACGGCTTCCGGTGGGAGGTCGGCGTCTGTGGACTCTTCTTCAAGTCCAGTCGCCCCGACCATTGAAGTTCCTCCTGTTACATTGGCCGAGTTTTTACCTAATCAAGTGCCCGTCTCGTCTCGGGTGCAAAAAGGTGAAAATCCGGCCTTCTGTTTTTCCTTCTCTGCCTTGATCCATGTCTCCAGCGGGAGAACTACCTGAGACCGGAATTGGGCCATGGCACGATCTAGCTCGGACTGCTCTCCCCGTGTTACGGACGCCACGCGGGGTACACAATGCCGGGCGGTCACACCTATAGGCGCATGGCCCATGTACTGCTCGAATATAGGACCTGTAAGCCCCTGACCCACCTGTCCCTCGCCAAAACCCAGAACATCAATGAAATCAGAGTCTTGACAATCCGGATGGCCACCCCCCAAAGGCCCGCACATCAGTTCCTCCCAGCGCCCCGTGATGCTCCGACTGAGCGAAGGCCCCATCCTGTTCGTCTCGTTCACGGACACCCTGTATCTCTACAGGGACGGGACACAGCAAGGACTCGACATGACCGACGCGAGCGGCGCTACCCGGAAAGGATTCGGCACTTTCGCCGCCCTGTCCCTGGATGATGGCAAGACCTGGCCCTATCGGAAACTGATTCCCAGGGCTGTCGAGACCCCCTGGGTGTCGGAAAAAGCCGGATACCTGTCGTGCGTGCAATTACCCGATGGCATGATTCACCTGGTGAGCAGTAGCAGCTACTACCGTTTCAATCTTGCCTGGCTCAAAACGCCTATGCCGGCCAAGTGACAGGACGGCACCCACGACACAGACCGGCTACACGCCGAGACCTCTGAGGTCGGACTGCCGAGAAGGCATTCCCTGTTCCGGTTTTCTGCAGTATGGGATTACGGCGAGGCCACGACCCGGAACCCAAGGGAATCGAAAGCGCTAGTGGGGCGTAGTCATCTCGATAGATCAGGGGACATCTATGATAGGTATCCGTCAAAAGGAAACGGAGATGTTTCTTTCGCCTCCCGAGGTGGTTGACTCGGTGATTCCTTTTCCTCCCGCCGCGAACGCCACCGGACTTTTTGTTCTGGATCGGTGGGGTCCTTGCGCGAGG
>JABMPG010000519.1 GCA_013203855.1 bacterium | reverse complement strand
GGGCATCTCCAGCGGAGCCTCGCCCATCTCCTCCCCCCGCACGGTCCGAGCCCCCTCGTGAATCCCGCGCTCCGGATTGCGGAAGGTCCCGATCCGAACCCCACTGACAATGATCCCATCGTAGGGCAGATATTCCATCAAGTTGTTGTGAATATGATTCCAGCCGCTCTGCCACACAAAGATCGCCGCCGAATGAAGCCACAAAAGACCGCTGTGGTGAATGTGATTGCCCGCGACCTCGTTGAACCGGTTCTCGTCCATCCGACCCGGACCATACCCCATCAGGCAGATGCCCGTGCCGCCGATGAGGGCGATCTCATTGCGCAATATCCGGTTATGCTCCGCGTGCAGGTCCAGGCGCACACCGCTACTCCCGGCGTGTATGAACCGGCAGTGCTGCACCGAGCAGTGATCCACCCCACGAAACCGCACTGCCGCGTTCGCCTCGTCATACATCTCCCAGTCATGCTGAACGGACACGCGATCCCGTTTCCACCTCATCCGGTCCGTCTCCGTGAACGTGAGGCCCTCAAATCCGATATGCCTCGCCCAGTTCCGGGCGTCGAAGTCGCCTTCCACACGGATCAACTCGATCAGGAAAGGCGCCGCGAGATCATCCCCGGGCCTCTTCCCGTCCCGCGGCCACAGATACAGCCGCCCCTCGACCGTATCCAGCGCCCAATTCCCGGGGCCCTGCATCCCTTCCAGGACATTCTCCACCCAATACTTCGCACAGTCCGGCCCCAGCCAGTCCCGCTGAGGCGTCGTCAGGTTATGCGTGCTCGGAAGAGCCGTTCTCGCCACACAGGCATCCTCGGCCACCGACTCCAAAGGCAGAAAATCCCAGGAGAAAGGCCAGCCCGGAGTCATCGCGATCTCCGCGCTCTCGAGCAGAGAGAACCGCTTCACGTCCGTGCCTTGAAAATGCAGCGTCTCCCGGTCCTCCGGCGTCGCGTCCTCACGAGCCTGGAAAGGCCCCGTCCGCGCGCGCGTCAAAAGCCCTTCCCCATCAAAAAGAGCGGAGAAGATCCAATTGCCCTCCCGCGCCTCAGGCAGGTCCGCCACCCAGACACTCTCCCGCGCCTTGTCGCTCAGTCCCTCGACCGGAGCATCCAGCTTTCTCCAGCCCGAAACAAGCCGACCGCCGCTGATCACCGGTCGCTCGCCCGGATAATTCCTCCACACGACAGCCGCCCCCCCAACCCCCGAGTCCTCCGGCCCCAGCACCAACGTCTCCTCCAACCGCCAGACACCGTCCCTCAACTGCACCTCGATCGCCTCGCCGGGCGCTTCCCGCCGCATCTTCCGAACGGCGTCCCGAGCCGCGGTCAAAGTCGCCAGAGGGCCGTTCGACCCATCCGCCTTCGGCTCGGCCGCCCTGCCCGACCACGCATCCTTGCCCTTCGGGGAAACATAGATAACAGACATTCGTGGTTCCTTTCAGACTTGTGCTCGGTCCTTTCCCGAACCGGAAGCCCATCTCAACGCCCACATCCCACCGTTGCCGAACTCTTACCACCCACGACGAAAAATATCATGTCTTTTCCTTCGGATCGCCCGGCAGAGGGGTCTTCGTCGCCTCCGGCGCCGCGTCGCGGTGAAACATCCCCTCGTTGAAGACTCCACAGATATCAGGAGAAAGAAACTCGACGGCCGCAGAAAGAATCAAGACGCCTCTTCCTGGGCCAGAAAAGGCTCGCTCTCCGCCTGGACCGGCAGCGTGAAATAGAAGGCCGAACCTTTCCCCGGGGCGCTTTCGACCGAAATATCCCCGCCGTGCATATGCACAAAGTTCTTCACCAGCGCCAGCCCCAGACCGATTCCGCGCTTCTCGAACTCATACTCCCCCGAGGAATGATGCTGAACCCGAAAAGTAGAGAAAAACTCATCGAAGATGTTCGGCTTGTCCTCCTCCGTGATACCGACGCCATTGTCGCTGACACAGATCTCCATCTGGTCCGGACGACTCATCCGCGCACACACTTCAAGAGCGCCTCCGTTCGGAGTGAACTTGATGGCATTCATCAGGAGATTCACCAGCACATCCCGGATCTTATCCGGATCCACCTTGACAAGCGGCAGATCCCGGGCCACTCCCACCGACAATCGCTGCTGTCTCAGCTCGACAAAAGGCATCACTTCATTCACCACCTGCTGCACCAGATCCGCCATATGCGCGGGCTTCCTCAAAAAACGCTCCCTGTACTCGCCCTTCTGGTTGATCTTGTGAGTGCCGACAATAATCCGCTCCAGCTTCTTCGACGCCCGAACCGACGCCTCCAGCATCCGCATCAGGTCCGGCCGACTGTCTCCCAGCTTCGCTCGGATCACCGACAACGTGCCGTTGATCACCATCAGCGGCGTGCGCAATTCGTGCGAAGTCACGGCAATGAATGCGGACTTCAACCGATCCAACTCGCGCAACTCTCCATTGGCTTGGGCCAGCTGCTCGTACGCCACACTTAACTGCTGCGTCCTTTCCGCCACACGCTGCTCCAGATCCGCATTCAGATTGTGCAGCTCGCGTTGGATTTGCTGACGCTCGATCGCATACCGAATTGCCCGCTCCAGCAGCCCCGCATTGACCTGATCCTTCACCAGATAATCCTGAGCCCCCTGACGAACCGCCCGCAAAGCCAACTCCTCATCATCCAGACCCGTCAGAACGATCACCGGCAGATGGCTGTTCGCCTCCCGCATCAACTCGTACGTCCCGATGCCCCGACTATCCGGAAGCGACAGATCCAGAAGAACCAGATCCACGCCGCCCGAAGTCGCCTTCCGCCTCGCCTCGTCCAGACGCCGCGCCCACTCCAGCCGGACCCGCTCCCGTTTTCCCTCCGAAAGCAACTCCTCGATCAGACGCGCATCGGCCGGACTGTCTTCCACCAGGAGAATCCGAATCTCATCCATAGTCGTCACTTCTTTCCCGGATACTTCACGATCGACAGCCAGAAATCCTCGATCGTATTCACCACCTTGATGAACTGGTCCAGATCCACCGGCTTGGTCACATAGCAACTCGCGTTCAGATCATACGCCTGCAGAATATCCGTCTCCGCTTCCGAAGTCGTGAGAATGACCACCGGAATCTTCTTCAGATCCGGATCCTTCTTGATCTCCGCCAAAACCTGCATCCCGCTCTTCCGAGGAAGGTTCAGATCCAGAAGAATCAGATCCGGCCGAGGAACCGTCCGATGCGGACCCTCCCGCCTCAGAAACCGCAGCGCCTCAACCCCATCCGGAATGACCCGCAAATTGTTATGCACTTTCGCATCCTTCAGCGCCTCATGGGTCAAACGCACATCTCCCTCGTTGTCCTCTACCAGAAGGATCTCAACCGGGCTGCCGATGATCTTGCAGTTCATGTCCTCTCGCCCTTTCCATCGGGAATGCTGAAACGAAATCGCGAGCCTTCCCCAGCACGGGACTCCACCCAGATCCTCCCCGCATGCCGCTCCACGATCCGCTTGCAGATGGCCAAATCCGCTCCCGTGCATGACTCCTCCCCATCCCGCAGCCGCCGGAAAATCTCAAAAACCCGATCCTTCTCATCCGCATCGATCCCCACGCCATTATCCGAAACAGTCACAACCCAGCTCTCGCCCTCCCGCTCGGCCTCAATATGAACCCGCGGCTTCTGCTCGGATCGGCACCTCACCGCGTCAAGGATCAGATTCTGAAACAACCGAGTCAACAACCCCTCGTCGCCCCACACACCCGGCAAATCTCCATAGGACACTTCCGCCTCATGCTCCTCCAGAATCACCCGCAGGTTCGAGAGAACCTCACCCAAAACCCGCCCCAGATCCACATCCCGGCAAGCCAGATCCTGCGTCCCCACCCCGGAATATGCCAGAAGATCCTGCAGCAGACCCTTCATCCGCTTCGCCCCCGCCACCGCATAGTCGATATACTCCTTCGCCGTCTCGTCCAGCTCGCCCCGGTATCGCCTCTCCAGCAATTGGAGAAAACTCACCACCGTCCGCAACGGCTCCTGAAGATCATGCGATGCCACATGGGTCAGATGCGCCAGTTCCCGCGTCTGCTCAGCCACCAACTCCGCCAACTTCACCCGATGCCGCCGAAGATCTTCCTCCGCACGTTTGCGCTCCGAAATATCCTTGACCGTCGCCTCCATCACCTTACGTCCCGTATCCGCATCCGTCACGACAAAAGAACTGTGAAGAACCCAACGATCCGCCCCCTTCAGAGTCTTGAAATGGTACTCGAAATCCCGAATCTCCCCCTTCTCTTCGGCCGCATGGCGCACCATCCCCGGCTCCTCCGTGTAAACCATCACATCCGCCAGACGCTTCCCCACAAGATCCTCCGGGCGGCAATCCAGATC
>JABMPG010000518.1 GCA_013203855.1 bacterium | reverse complement strand
TCCGTGGGGCGCGGGAAACATGCCGCCGACAGGTCCCGCGAAACCGTGTACCGCGCCCAGCTTCGCGTTCGCGAGAGCCAGGCCTCCGAAAAGACTCGCCAACGCCATATCCTCCCGCGCCGCGGCGTCCCCCCGCTCACAGGCCCGCCGCAGAGAACGCGCCGCCCGGCCCAGCCCTTCGCGGCAGACGGCGTCGGTCAGGGGATTGGGCTGGTTGCAGACGAAAACTTCCAGCAACTGGGTCAGCGCGTCGAGGCCCGTGCTGGCCGTCAACTCGGCCGACATCGAGGCGGTGAGAGCCGGATCGACGACTGCGATCTTCGGCAGCATGTGAGGGCTGCGCATGCTCACCTTCACCCGATGCACGGGTGAACCGAGAACCGCGTTGCGGGTGACCTCCGCCCCCGTCCCGGCGGTGGTCGGAACGGCAATATACGGCGCGGGAATCATCAAGAGCGGCTGCCCGCAGCCGATCACCTCGAGATAATCCAGAATATCGCCCGGGTTGGTGGCCAGGGCGGCGATCGCCTTCCCCGCATCGATTACGCTTCCCCCGCCGAAGCCGATCACGACATCGCACCCCTGCCGCCGGGCCAACTCCGCGCCTTCCAGCGCCAGGTCCGTCGTCGGCTCACCCGGAACCTGAAACACGACCGGCTGCAGGCCCGCTTCGCTCAGGCAGTCCAGAAGATCCTTCGCCCGGGAGGCGTCTCGTCCCGTGACCACAAGGGCCGCCTTCCCCAGACCAGCCGCGAGATCCGGCACCTGCCTGCTCTGGCCCGACCCAAAGATGATCCGTCCAGCGGTTGCAAACTCAAAACGCATCGGAGCCTCTTTTCAGGGGCAGCCTCAAAGTTGGACTGCGAACCTGCTGTCCCTCAATTCTCATTTCACGCCGTCCCACCCCTCCTCGCCCGGAAAGACATTGGCGAACTTCAAAGCGGACCGAGGCTCAGCCATCATGGCTTCCACCGTGTCGCGCCACTTCTGATAGTGCGCGGTTTCCTTGTGTCTGGCAGCGTCCTGAGCCGTGCGATAGACCTCGACCAGCACAAACCGAGTCGGGTCGTCCTGCTGCTGAACCACATCGAATCGCGCGATTCCCGCCTCCCGGACGCTGTTCCGCGCGTTCTCCACCGTGGCCGCCTTGAAGTCATCCATCCGGTCCGGCTTGACATGAACGAAAACATGAACGATGAACATGAAGGCTCCTTCATCCGGCTTTTGGGAATAGCATCTGCTGTCGATTATGACTCTGGCACGAGACCTGTCAAGAGGAAGCGCGCGGCGGCTTTCGAGATGCCTGGCGGGGGATTTGGGTTGCCCCGTCGTCCCGCTGACCGTTAAGATGGATTATAGGATCACATACGCCTCCGGGGCAGGAGAACGAAGATGCAGCGCAGAGGAACTTCAGGGGCTCCGGGACTGATTCGAAGTATCAGGCAAAGGGCTTTCACCCTCATCGAGTTGCTGATCGTGGTGGCGATCATCGCCATCCTCGCCGCCATCGCCCTGCCCAACTTCCTTGAGGCCCAGGTCCGGGCCAAGGTCAGCCGCGTCAAGAACGACCTGCGGACCCTCACCGTCGGCGTGGAATCCTATCGGCTGGATCACAACCGATACCTGCCCCACAATGACTCGCCCCTGGACATGACGCCCCTGACGACGCCCATCGCCTATCTCGGCCATCTTCCGCAGGATCCCTTCAACTCCTCGTACAATTCGACTTACCACCTGATTGGCGACACCTACACCTGGCAGGATCTGGAGGATATCTTTCGCGTGAAGAACCCCGCTTGGGGGGGCGGAACGTGGCTGCGAGACCAGGTCAACGGCGGGCGATATTACAGCCTCTCGAGCCCCGGTCCCGATCGCCAGGAAACAATGGCCAGTGACGCGGCCGCCCTCTACGACCCCACCAACGGAACCATGAGCATGGGCGATATCTATCGTCTGGGACCCTGAGAGGATTTTTTGAAGTGCTGAAGGCATGCTTCCCGTTCGCCTGGAAGCAAATCTCTCCTTCCCCAATCCAAAGCTTTGTCCGAACCGATCGGGGCAATGGCCGCCCCGGGAGAAAACGCTGGCATGGGCTTGCCCGTTCCGAGAAATCACTCACGTCAAGATATTGACTCCCGGAGCGGTCCCGGTCTTGTTCCCGTGAGAGCATTTCCTTGCCAACTTCTCCGGTCCGCATGAGCGAAGAGATTTCGTACTCCACGGGCGCATCCTCTTAAGTCATATAAAACCAAAGGCATGGGTTCCGTTCTGCTCCCTTGCCTTCCCGGGCTGTCTTTGTGAAACCGGCCTGTCTCTTCTTTCCTTCCATCCATCGACCCGACTGGCGGGGGAATTGCATTTACACCGGTCCAGGACGCTTCCCAATTGGAAAGCGTCCGGATTTTGTCTATCACCAGACCGATGCCACCCGAACCGAAACTCAAGACTAACCCCTTCGTCGCCTTTTTCGTCCACAACCGGGACATCCTTCTGCCTATCTGGGTGGTGGGTATTCTCCTGATCATGATCGTGCCTGTCCCGCCGATCATGATCGACCTCCTGCTTACGCTCAGCATCGCTGGCGCCCTCCTGATCCTCTTCGTAGGGATCTACATGCTCAAGCCCCTCGACTTCAGCGTGTTTCCTTCGCTGTTGCTCCTCGTGACCCTTTTCCGACTGAGTTTGAACATTGCCACGACGCGGCAGATCCTCCTCCGGGGTAACATCGGGCCCGAAGCGGCGGGAAGCATCATCGAAACCTTCGGCGAGTTCGTGGTCCAGGGGCAGTATCTTGTCGGCGCGATCATCTTTCTGATCCTGGTGATCATCAATTTCGTCGTCATCACCAAGGGCGCGGGCCGTATTGCCGAAGTGAGCGCCCGCTTCACCCTGGACGCCATGCCAGGCAAGCAGATGTCCATCGATGCCGATCTTAACGCGGGGCTCATCGACGAGACTCAGGCCCGCGAGCGCCGAAGCACCATCGAACGCGAGGCCGACTTCTACGGGTCGATGGATGGCGCGTCGAAATTTGTCCGAGGAGACGCCATTGCCGGTCTTATCATCACCGTTATCAATATCCTCGGCGGTCTGATCGTCGGCTATTTCCAGCACGGCATGACCCTCGCTTCCGCCGCGCAAAACTACACCCTCCTGACCATCGGCGACGGTCTTATCTCCCAGATCCCCTCGCTGATCGTCTCCACCGCGGCTGGCATGGTCGTCACCCGGGCCGCTTCCGAATCCACCCTGGGCGAGACGGTGACCCGACAGTTTCTGCTCCAGCCCAAGGCCCTCCTGGTCGCCAGCTCCATTCTGGGCCTCTTTGCCATCGTGCCGGGCATGCCCGCGATTCCATTTCTGGGCGTGGCCGGCGTCATCGCTTACGTCGCCTATGCGGCCCGTAAAAACATGCGCAACACCGAACTCGTTCGCGCCGAGCAGATCACCCAGGCCCAGGCTGCCCATGAGGATGAGGCCACGCCCGAGTCCGAAGTCCTTGAGTCCATGCTCACCCTCTACATGGTCTCTCTCGAAGTCGGCTACGGCCTGATTCCCCTCGTGGATCAGGGCCAGTCCGGCGAACTGCTCGAGCGGATCAAGTCCCTGAGACGGCAATTCGCCCTCGACATGGGCTTCATCGTTCCCCCCATTCACATCCAGGACAATCTGGAACTCAAGCCCGGCGGCTACTCCGTCCTCATCAAAGGCACCGAGGTCGCCGGCGCCGAGATGATGACCAACCACCTTCTGGCCATGAGCGCCGACGAAAACTCCGACAATCCCCTCAGCGGGGTCGAGACGACCGAGCCCGCCTTCGGACTGCCCGCTCTCTGGATCCCAGAGCGGGACCGAGAGCGCGCCCAGGCCATGGGTTTCACGGTGGTGAACCTCTCCACCGTGGTCGCCACCCATCTCAATGAGGTCCTGCGCCAGTACGCCCACGAACTCCTGACCCGACAGGAAACCCAGAAACTCCTCGACTCCGTCAAGAAAAAGTTCCCGAAACTGATCGAAGGCATCATCCCGGAGGTCCTTGAACTGGGGATGGTCCAGAAGGTCCTCCAGAACCTGCTTCGGGAACGAGTCAGCATCCGCGACCTGATCACCATCCTCGAAACGCTCATCGACCGAGTTCAGAGCACCCGCGATCCAGACCTCCTCACCGAGTTCGTCCGGCAGGCCCTGGCCCGGACCATCACCCAGCAGCACGTGTCCACCGATGGCAAGATCTACCTCATGATGCTCGACCAGGAAATCGAAGAGGTCATCAACCGAGCCACCCAGCAGACCGACCAGGGAACCCTGCTCGCCCTCGAGCCCGCCCTGGCCCGGCGGATCATCGAAGCCATCCAAGGCGGCGTCGAGCAGTGCTCTATCCTCCAGACCACCCCCGTCATCGCCTGTCTCCCGGTCATCCGACGCCAGGTCCGCCGGCTCACCGAGAAGTTTTTCCCCAATCTGATCGTACTCTCTCACAATGAGATCGCCCCCACCGCCCAGATTGAGTCGGTGGGTATCATTCGCCTGGCCGAGACCGGCTGATTCCCGCACCCAGAGGACCGGAGCCGATGCAAATCCGAAAATTCTACGCCAGCAACCTCCCCGCCGCCATCCGCGACGTCCGACGAACCCTCGGACCCGACGCCGTCATCCTCTCCACCCGGAATCTCTCCAGCCAGGACGCCGCCGTCATCGTCAATGGAGGACGGGCCACCGTCGAGGTCACCGCAGCCCGCGAGCCCGCCGAAGCTGCCCCGCCGAAGCCCGTAGCCTCGCGGCGACTCGGGAACCGAGCAGACAAAGGAGCCCAAGACGAGGCCCGGCAGCACGCAGCGCGGCAGGCTTCCCTGCGATCTCAG
>JABMPG010000517.1 GCA_013203855.1 bacterium | reverse complement strand
GCATCGGGCCGGCTCGGGCCAACGCCATCTTCGTCCTGCGCAACCGCCAAGGCCGTTTCGAGCAGATCACCGACCTCCAGCGCGTGCCCGGGATCGGTGAAAAAACTCTCGAACGCCTCGAAGCCTTCGTCACGGTGGGGGCGGCTCCGGCGGGCGAAAGACCGAATTTCGCTGGATTTACCCGAGACGACACCGTCAGCTTCACCCTCGTCTCCGCCTCCGCGACCGAAATTCCCATAGCCACCCAGCCGGCGATTCCCCTCCCCGGTATCTCCGGGAATCCTCCCCAGGCACCGCCCCCACCCCCCTCCGACTCGCGTATCAATATCAACTCTGCCACCGCCGAGGAACTCCAGACCCTCCCCGACATCGGCCCCGCCCGCGCCGCCGACATCATCGAACACCGGATCAAACACGGCTACTTCCAACGCCCCGAAGACCTGATGAAGGTAAAAGGGATCGGCGAGAAGATTTTCGAAAAGAACCGGGATCGGATCAGGGCGAGGTGAGGGGCCTGACAGTGTCCTCACCCACCCCCCATTCCTCCCCCTGCCGCTCCATTCGCCAGACCTCATCGCTCAGGATGATTTCGGGCAGATGGTTGGATGGCAGTTTGGCTTCGCGCAGGAGAATGGCTTGGCCGTCGTAGTACATCTGGTTGTAGTCCGAGTCGAATTTCCAGCGCCAGATCGCCAGCTGCCAAGGCTGGCCGGCCCAATACTGAGCCTGCTTCCGGGCGAGCGTGACCAGCGCGTGGACTTCGAAACCCTCGCCGCCGATGCAGACGGCTTCGAGTCGACGGACGTCGAAGAAGACGGGCTGGTCTTCGAGCGCCTGACGGGTCCGTTCATACAGCGCCTCCTGCTTCCGGCGTTCCTTTTCATCCGCCGATTTCGCCTTCGGCCATCCCACGAGAACGCGCTTGCCGGAGCGGATGGCAATATAGAGTTTTTCATCTTCGGGAGACTCGACTTCAAAAACGCCTGGCTCTGCACTGCGCCCTATCTTGACCGGCCGGAGCGTGCCACGGGTCAGCGCCTCGACTTCCGCATCCACAGGCACGGCAAACTGGGGGTGAGTCGTGATCGCATCCACGCCGCCGAATCGGGGGGCCACGAACCGCAGCCGGGTCGGCCTCCGAGACTCCGCCGTCTCGCCTTCGAAAACAACCTCCGTCACGTAGACCAGGTCCTCGAACGCCTGCCCTTCCTTGCCGTCCTGTTTGTACTGGATGACCTCTTTCCGCACGACCCCGTCGGTCTCGATGTAGAGAACCGTCGTGGCGAGTCGCCCCCTCAGCGTCTGCCCATCGGCGAGTTCCACGACTGCCTCGATCTCGCGGTGAGGATAGGGCTTTCCGGTGTAGACTTTCTCCTCCGAGCCGAACTCCTTGAAGGCGTACTTGCGGATCAGTTCCTCTATTTTCGGATGAAACCGGATAGAGCGGACCTGCTCAAGGGGAAAGGATCTCGGCTTCTTATCGACATAGGCTTTCAGATCTTTGCCCGGCGTCGTCGAGATATTGCCGCGGATCTCGTCGCCGCTCGAATACGCAAATCGCCCCGGCCGGGGCTCGGCCTGAAGAAAGCCACAGGGAAGAGCGAGGAGAAAGATGGAGAAGAAGATGAGTTTGAGGTGACGGAGCATGGATAGTCTATTGTGCCACAAGCCTCCTTCATGGGATCTGAAACTGGTCTGTCCGCGGTTCGGACCATTTCGCCTCGGGCACGTAGAAGCAGTCTTCCTTGATCCAGTCGAGTTGGGGGGGGCGCACGTAGAGTTCGCGGAAGGGACTGGTAGCCAGCGCAGTCAGGTCGTGCTCGTCCTTGATCACGCACTGGGCCGCGTACCTCCCCGGATTCAGGCGCATTTCGTCCACCGTCACGTCGACGTGGCCGTTGCCTTCGAGGCGGTCGACCGACCAGCCCGCCTTGCGGCTGCGGAGGACGAGGGCGCAGGGGCCGGTGTGGGCCGATGCGGTGAGGACCAGCGTGGGGCGGCGGATCACTTCGTCGGCGCGGTACCTGATGCGAAAGGTCACGGGATGCCCCAACCCGATCTCCCCGGAAGTCTCGCCCCTCTCGTTCAGAATATTCAGGTCGCACGAAACCCCCGCAGTCGCGCTTTCCTCCCGGTGACGGGTCAGGCGCTCGAGACTTTCCTGCTGCACGACACGGTTGTAGGCCTCGAGAACAGTCGCGATGTCGCCCTGTTCCTCGATGCGTCCCTGCCGGATCAGAATGCCCTCGGCGCACGACTGCCGCACGGCCCACATGTCATGAGAAACCAGAATGATCACCGTCCCCTGGTCGCGCAGTTCGCGGATACGCTCGTGACAGCGCGCCTGAAACCGGGCGTCCCCCACGGCCAGCACCTCGTCCACCAGCAGCACATCGGGCCTGATCTGGGCCGCCACGGCAAACCCCAGCCGCACGTACATCCCCGAGCTGTAGCGCTTGACGGGAGAATCGATGTATTCCCCGATCCCGGCGAAATCCACGATGTCGTCGAAATAACGCCGGATCTCGGAGTGTTTGAGACCAAGAATTGCCCCGTTGAGATAGATGTTCTCACGGCCCGAAAGCTCCGGATGAAAGCCCGCGCCCAGAGCGATCAGGGCCGACAGCGTGCCCCGCACGCGAACATGCCCCCGGTCGATGTGGGAGATGCCTGACAGAATGCGGAGCGTAGTGGTCTTGCCCGAGCCGTTCGGACCGATGATTCCCAAACTGCGGCCCTCTTCGAGACGAAAGGACACGTCCCGGAGCGCCCAGAATTCGTGCCGTTCGGGGTGGCGTCCCATCAGGGCCTGCCACGACCGGCGGAATCGGTTTGACCCGTATCGCCGGTCGTAGAGTTTCCAGACGTTTTCGAAAAGAACTCGTTCCATTACACCACGTCCGCGAAATAACGTTCTTCATGCTTGAAGAAGCAGTAGCCCGCCACAAACAGAACCACCGAAAACCCCGCCGCGTAGAGCGCATGGTTCTCCCAAGGGGACAAGCGTTGCAGCAACACCAACTGGATGCCGTCCATCAGGCCCGTGAGGGGATTCAGGATCAGCAAGGTGGTGAAACGTCCGCCCGACAGCGCTCTCAGGGGATACAGAATGGGTGTGACGAAAAGCCACAGGAACAGGCCCAGGTTGATCAGGTGCGACACATCGCGAAAATACACCTGCATCGCGGCCGCGACGAACACCAGGCCCGAAACGAACAGGAAAAGAAAGAACAGAAGCACCGGCAACCAGAGCCAGCGAAGGTGAGGATAGAACTGGTAGCCTCCTGAAAAATGAGCCGCCATCCGCGGCATCAAATCCGACAGGTGAGGGATCACGTACGACCCCAGAAGCGCCACGACCACAAACATGAGAAAGGCCAACGCCCAGTCCACCAGATTCGTCAGGATGGCCG
>JABMPG010000516.1 GCA_013203855.1 bacterium | reverse complement strand
GTGCCAAGCAGGGGATGATCACCCTGGACGATTTTCTCTTCAACCTTTACCGCCAGACCAAGATCAGCGGCGAAGTCTGTCTTGAGCGTGCCCAGGAACGTGTCGAAATGCAGAAGAAGATGTTGTCTATGGCGAGCGAAGCGACCAGCGACGCCGGTGGCGGGCAACGCGAATACTGACGGGATCCGCCCGCCGGACCCCTCATTCACGAAGGAGTTGGAACGTGCCTATCAGGGAACTGAAGATCAAAGACCCCACCGTGGATTTCCAGCGGGAAATGCAGGCGTTGGTCAAAGAAGACCGGGCGCAGCGCACCCAGAAGGTGAATGAAGACGTCGAGCAGAAGGGCGAGAGCGCGGGCCGGTATAAGGAACAGGACCAGCAGGTCGATCTCGAACGTTTTCAGGCTGAGACGGTTTCGTCCGACAGTAGTTTCGACATGCATGAGGTCCTGGCCCAGCAGATGGGCCTTGAATACGTCGAGGTCGATGACTTTCCCCTGCCCGACTTTCGTCTGCTCCGTCTGATTCCGGCCGACCTGGCCAAGCAGTACAAGGTTTTTCCTCTCAAGTATGATGCACAGGAAGATATTCTCACGATCGCCCTGGCCGATCCCTCCAACCCGACTGTTGTGGACGATCTCTCTCTCACGCTCGGGCATCAGATTCATGCGGTCGTTGCCCGCGAGGGGGATGTGATCGACCGTATCAACCAGCACTATGGCATCGGCGAGGAGTCCATCAGTTCCCTTCTCAACAGTTACGCGGATGAGGCTGACCAGGACGTGCTGACGGCCGGCGCGGGCCGTGTCATCGATCTGTCGGACATTGACTCGATTGTTAACGCGGCTCCCATCGTCAAACTGGCCAACCTGATCCTGATGAAGGCCATCGAGGACCGCGCGTCCGATATCCACATTGAGCCCTTCGAGAAGATCCTGCGTGTGCGGTATCGAGTTGACGGCGTTCTTCGGGAGATGGACTCTCCTCCGAAGAGCATGCATGTGGGGCTTATTTCCCGCCTGAAGGTGAATGCCAACCTGGACATCGCCGAAACGCGTCGTCCCCAGGACGGACGTATCAACCTGAATCTGCCGAACAACCGTGAGGTGGAGCTGCGTGTCACCACCACTCCCACCGTTCACGGCGAATCGATGGTGATGCGTGTTCTGGACAAGTCCATGATGCAGATGGGCATCAACCAGATCGGCATGTCCCAGGATATCCTCGATGAGTTTCTCAAGCAGGTTCGCAAGCCCAATGGCATTGTTCTGGTCACAGGCCCGACCGGTTGCGGCAAGACGACGACCCTTTATTCGGCCATCAACGAGGTGAAGGATCCCGAAGAGAAACTGATCACTACCGAGGATCCGGTGGAGTATCAGATGGACGGGATCGTTCAGGTTAATATCAACGATAATGTCGGCTTGACTTACGGCCGATGTCTGCGCGCTATCCTCCGGCAGGACCCCGACCGGATTCTCGTGGGGGAAATCCGCGACCTGGACACCGCGCAGATCTCGGTCCAGGCGGCTCTTACGGGGCATCTTGTGTTCTCTACTCTGCACACGAACAGCGCGGCTGGCACGGTGACCCGTCTCATCGACATGGGGGTCGAGCCTTTCCTCATCACTTCGACGCTTCAGGCGGTGGTCGGCCAGCGTCTTGTGCGAACCATCTGTCCGAACTGTAAACAGCCTCATGAGCCGACGGAAGAGGAGTTGCTGGAGTTCGGGATGACTCTGAGCGATGTGGCGGACATCACTTTTTACGAGGGGGCGGGCTGCGAGGAATGCGCCTTTACCGGCTACAAAGGCCGGATCGGTATCTATGAGTACCTTCCGATCACCGAGGAGATCACGGATCTTATTCTGGAGCGGGCCACGACCGATGACATTCATGACATGGCGATCAAACAGGGAATGGCCAGTTTGCGACATGATGGTTGGGTGAAGATGTGCATGGGCATCACCTCGTTCGCCGAGGTGGCCGGCCACACTCCCTTTGACAGAATAGAGGTCTACGAGGAAGAAGAAGAGTCTCGTGACGTCGAAGATGGATCGAATCCGGGGCTTCCCGGCCTGGTTTGACCGGACTTGCATTTTCCGGCAAAGATGCGGACTGTCGGCGCTGTCTAACAGTTGAGAGGACAACGAAGAAGCAGAACGTTCTCCCTGTAGCCAGACCTTCCGCGAGGAGTCAGCCAAATGCCTACATTCGCCTATGAAGCGCTGGATAGTGCCGGCAAGACCGTGAAGGGCACCATCGACGCGGCCAACGAGCAGACTATCGCCGAAAAGCTGCGGGACATGGGCTTTTACCCGGTCAGGATCAACCAGAGCAAGCAAAAGGCCGGCGATTTCGACCTGGGCGCCATGCCGGGACTTCGGGTTGTTTTTCACCGGGTCAAGTTCAAGCACATCGTGACTTTTACCCGGCAGTTGGCCACCCTGATCGATGCTGGCCTGCCTATCCTGCGCTGTCTGGCCATTCTCCAGGAACAGGTCGAGTCGGTCATTTTCCGCGAGAAGATCGGTCAGATGATTGTGGACATCGAGTCGGGTTCTACTCTTTCGGAGGCGATGGAGAAACACCCGAAGCAGTTCGACGCGCTGTTTGTGAACATGGTTCGCGCGGGTGAGATCGGCGGTGTGCTCGAGGCCGTTCTGAACAAGATCGCCCTCTTTCTCGAGAAGCGCGCCGCCTTGATCAGCAAGATCAAGTCTGCCATGATGTATCCCGTGGTCGTGCTTTTTGTGGCTGCGGCGATCGTGACGTTCATTCTGGTCAAGATCATGCCGAAGTTCGTTGATATTTTTCTCCAGTTGGGGGCCGAGCTGCCTGCCCTGACCCGAAGTCTCATGACGGCGAGCGACATCCTCGTCCACGACTCCATCTGGGTGATTCTGGGTCTTGTCGCGATTTTCCTGACGTTCAAGAAGATCAACTCCTATAAACAGGGCAAAATGGTTTTCGACACGATCAAACTGAGAATGCCTGTCTTCGGCACACTTTTTCAGAAAGCGGCGATTGTCCGTTTTGCCGGCACCCTGTCCACTCTGATCACTTCGGGCGTGCCGATTCTTCAATCGCTCGACATCGTCCGCGAGACCTCGGGCAATGAGGTCATCTCTCGCGCCATGGATAATGTCTATGACAGTGTGCGCGAGGGCGAGACTATCCACGAGCCTCTGCGACAGAATAAAGTGTTTCCGCCCCTGGTCGTGCATATGGTTGCCGTTGGTGAGGAAACCGGCGCCATCGACCAGATGCTCACCAAGGTCGAGGAGGCGTATCAGCGTGAGGTGGACGATTCAGTTGACGCCCTGACATCCATTCTCGAGCCGATCCTGATCGTGATCCTGGGCGGGATCGTCGGTACGATCGTCGTCGCTTTGTATCTGCCCTTGTTCGATTTGCCCAAACACATCAAGTAAGGGGCCGACCGCCGTCTTCGGCAATCATCCGCGAGTGAAGGGGAACTTCTGACCTCCATGGCGTTTTCAGCACCTTCAGTCCCCCCTGGAAAAGCCTGCGGATGCCGGGCCATGACCACCGTCGAACTCCTTGTCATTGTGGCTATTCTGGCGCTCATGAGCGGAATGGCCTTCATGGCCTATCACAATTACCACAAGGAATCGCTCGTCGCCTCGACTGCCTTTCAGATCCAGAAACTGCTCAGCACGGCGCGAACCCAGGCGATCCGGAGCGAGACTGTTTGCGGGGCGACGTTTCTTCTGGGACAGGATCACCGGCTCTTCTGGCTTGACGAGGACTATGACGTCGCCAGCGGCGGATTCGACCGACCCAAGATCACCACTCCCGAACCGGTTAACGACTTCGTGGAACTGGAGATCGTCGATATCGCCACCACTACCACCCAGGCCGAGAATCCGGTTCTCTCTGTTC
>JABMPG010000515.1 GCA_013203855.1 bacterium | reverse complement strand
GGCACGTAGATGGAGTCGCCTACGTCGAGCCGGAGGGACAAGGTCCCGGAACTGGCGCGATCATCGGCCACTCGGGGCTCTCCTTCGTAGATTCGCCAGTTGAGGGGGAGGGCATCGGGGAGAGTTTTCTCGAAATCCTCCAAGACCAGGTTCTCGGTTTCTCCTTCTTCACTCACGCCACCGGCGAAGGCGTCAGCCTGGGGACCGTCCTCGTTGCGGGTGTAGATCCGGACATAGTCTACGTCCATTGACTTTCCGTTTAGGTCGTCGGTGATGGGGCCCGCTCCCCCGGTGTCCATTACCATGGTGCTCAGGAGCAGTTTCATTTCACCGCCGACGGCCTGGTCGTGGGGAAGGCGTCTGAGGATGCGGCCGTCGAAGTAGAATATGAATTCTTCGGGCGTCCATTCGACGGCGTAGATGTGGTAATCGTCGCTGAGATCGGGGTCTTCGTAGGTATAGCTTCGGCCCGTGGAAGCCAGATCATCATCTACATAGATGTGAACGGTGCTGTTGATTTTGTCCGGATAGTGGCCCTCGTTTACGTCCACTTCGACCTGGTAGGGTCCTTCTGGCGAGGGGGACTTTGTGAGCCAGAAAGCGTTGTTGAGTCCGGTGCTGCCGGCGATCTTCATGCGGGCTTCGTAGTAGCCGTAGCCAAACCGGAGGTTCTTGAGCCAGATGAAGGCGGCGGTCCAGTCGTATCCGGGGACGACTTGTTCTTTGCGGGCGACGAGGCTCAGAGTGCTGCTCGAGACGACGGCGTTTTCGGGATGGCGGCTGGTTGGCTGTCGTGAGGGACCGTCCCACGAGTCCCAAACGTCCCAGTCCAGGCTGTCTCCTTCGAACTCGTCCTCGAAGGCTATGGTCCATTCGCTGTGTCCGGGAGGCCCTCCCTGGGTGGGGACGAACATGAGCGCGTCGGCGATGACGGCTCCGTGGGGACTGCTGTGCAGGATGACTGAATCGTCCTGCCCATCGAAGGCGTAGGAGCCGAGATAGACCCATTCGGAAGGGTGGGCCCCCATTGGCACATTCAGCATTTCCCGTCCGTTGTCGTGGTAGATGGAGTAGAGGGCGGTCGATGTGTTTTGATCGCTGGGGGGCCAGGAGGCGTAGACTTCGTAGTTGCCGGCCTGGGGCAGGGCGGGCGACCAGGTGAATGAGTCCTGGGGCCGTCCCGGCAGGTGTTGGGCGTAGTCCTGGCCGTGATGGCCGGGAATGACAGCGGCGACGTACCATCCGCCCCGCATGATGCTTCCGAGGTCGGAGTTGTCTACGAGCACGGCGCCGGGCCGGATTTCGGGCTGATCGGGGAAGAGGTCGGACTCGATCAGGATGGCGTCGGCAACGGTATAGCCCCCCGTGTTCTGCTGGAGGACGATGCGGTCATTGATGCCGTCGAGATGGAAAGTGCCCAAGACGTTCCAGGTTCCGCCGTCGACGCGTTGATTCTTCTGGACCGTGGTGACTCCCTGGTCGTGGTAGATGACGTAGGTGGCATCAGGGGCGCGGTTTGAGTAGGCGGTCCAGCGTGCGCTGAGAGTGAAAAGACCGGTTGTGGTCAGAACGTCGGGTGTCAGGTTCCAGGTGAATGAGAATTCCTGGACGCCCGGGTTCATATAGGTGTAGTTGATGCCCCAGAATCCGGGAACGCCGGGCGAGTAGAACATATCGCCGTCCGATTCGGTGAATGCCTCATCCGTGTTGTCTATGATTCCGGCCCGGACCGGCAGGGCGGCCCCCAACAGGAACAGCAGGGCGGCCAATGCGATCACGGGGGATGGGCAGATTTTGCTTCCGAGACAAAGACGTTTCATGATTTTCCCATTTCTCTTTCTGGGGTTCCTCTGAAGGATATGCGGATGAAGCAGATGAATTCTCCGCCTGACTTATCTGGTCCAGGCGATCCAAGTGGATCATTCATCCCAGAGCATCCACTCCCGAACACTGGCGGGAGGCAGCGGGGGAGGAGGCGGCTCCGCGCCCAGGATTCTAACTTTGACGTTGTCGATCCAGAGGGACTGGCCGAAATAGTAGTCCGTGGTGGAACCTTTGGTTTCGTTTTCCTTGCGGAAGATGAGGCCCCCTACATTGCCTCGCTTATATCGGAACTCACCCGTCACCTCGGCATGTTCCATGTCCTCGACATAGAAGTCGAAGACACCCAAGGCGGGGTCGAGAACATAGCGGATAGTCACCCAACGGTCATTCGGGACACGCGCCATGGGGTGCCAAGCCGTGTCGTAATACTGGGGCAGGTTTCCGTCATACCATCGGACGTAAGGTCCGGCCTGGCGGATGTGAGGATCGGGGAGGCTGGCGTAATTCGGATAGTCGAAGCTATCCGTCACGACAAAGAGCCACTTGTCCCAGAACTTCTCCGCCAGCAGGTTGTAGGTGACTTCGACGGGGTCGGTTTGTGTGTCGAAGGGGACGAAGACGGTGGGGAAGGGAAGTGTGCTATCCGCGGGTGCTTTGAGGCGCAGGCATCTGGTTCCGCTCAGGCCGGGGCTGTAGTCGACGGCCGCGTCTCCCTCTGTGAGCATCCAGTTCGGTGGGAGGCCTCCGATCGGGGTTTTCTCGAAGTCTTGGTCAATCAAGGTCGGGAAAAAGCCGGTCGTTGAGACTTCCCCGGCGGCCGGGCGGGCCTTCATGCCGCGCGTCTTGTACTCGAAAACCCTTACCCAGTCCACGTCCATTGACTTGCCGTCCATCTCGTCGGGTGTGTCTTCGTACGCCATCGTACTGAACATGACGTGCTCAAGGTGTCCGGGTTCATAGTAGTGGCGCGGGATGGTGCGGAGGGGTTTCCCATCAGTGAAAAAGGTGATCTCCTGCTCATTCCACTCGGCAGCATAGATGTGGAAATCATCACTGAGGTCGACGCCTTCGACATCGACTGCCATGCCGCTTGAGTAGCGTTCCACCGAGCTGTCCTGATAGTAGTGGGTCGTCATGGCCACTTCGCTGGGCAGGTGCCCTTCGTTGATGTCGATTTCGAGGGTCGGATAATTTTCGCCCCCAACGCGCCAGAGCCAGAAGGCGTTGTTGGTGGCGATGGGGCAATAGCGCATGCGGGCTTCGAAATAGCCGTGGTCGAAGCCCTGTTCGGTCCAGATGAAGCCGGTCGTCCAGATTGTGCCGGGGTAGCGGGATTCTTTGTGGCTGACGATTTTGAGAAGGCCGTCGGAGACTTCGGCGTTTTCAGGGTGCCGACTGAGAAACTCGGTGCGAAGTCCATCGGATGAATCCCAGACGTCCCAGTCCACACTGGTTCCCTCAAAGTCATCGCGCCAGACTTCGCGCCAGGTGGAGTCTCCGGGAGGGCCGACGGGCGCAATCGGCTCGATCCGCATGGCGTCGGCCACGACGGCCGCGCTCGGGTTCGCCTCGAGTTCAACGTAGTCGCCGAGGCCGTCCATGGGATAGGTTCCCAGGAGAATCCACGTTCCCCCATTGTAACGTTGATCTCCCATCATGGCGGTGACGCCATCATCGTGGTGGATGAAATAGCGGGCATCGACGGCGTGCAGGGTCGAGGTGGTCCAGTTCACGTAAACACGGTAGAGGGTCGGAGTGGTGATGTCGGGGGTCCATATGAAGTTGTTTGAGTCGCTCCCGGGACCATGGACCATGTAGTCATCGCCGTAGTGCCCTTGCAGTGCGTCGGCCGTGGTCCAGTCTCCCGTGGCGGCCGCGCCGGGATCGGCATTGTCCACGACGAGGGTCGAAGTGGTGAGG
>JABMPG010000514.1 GCA_013203855.1 bacterium | reverse complement strand
GCGCGGCTTCTTCTTCTCGAAATTCTCGCGCGGCCTGAAATGGCGTCCGTGGCGGAACTTGCGATCAACCGGCCCGAGATGCGCGAGATTGCCACCGGCGTCCTCGTCAACGGCTCCACCGCCCCAACGGAAGGTCTTTCGCGAAGTGCTGTGGAGGCGCCGCTTCTCCTCCGCATCCTCGCCACTTCGGGGACGGGGGAAACCGCGCGCCAGATGCTTCAGGCGGTTGGCCCCGAGCCGCTTTCCCGGCTCATCCAGGACTCGCGGAACCAGGCCTTTCTTTTCGATCTTATCGTAAAGGCCGAGAGTCCGGAAATCGCGCTGGAACTTCTCAGTTCAGGTCCCGCACGGGAGGCACTGAGACGCGTCGGAACACTGGCGGGAAGCGAGGGCCGTTTGACAGCCCTGCTCGAATCTCCCGCTACCGCGCCCGCGCTTCTGGATGTCCTGTCCGAAACGCTCTCCTCTCAGGACCTTGCGCGACTGTTCACGGACAAGGCATTCCAGTCCCGCCTCCCGGCGCTTCTCGGTGATCCCGATAGCGCCCGGGCGCTCCTCCAGATTGCGGGAAAGCCCGAAATGCAGGGAATGGCCCGTTTCATCCTCGCCCGCCGGGATACACCTGACCGCCTCGCCCAATGGCTCGCGTCGGAGCAAACGTTCGAGGCATCGCTTCAGGTTCTTCAGAACGCAACCCCCGACTTACGGGTTCGCCTGGCCGCCGCGCTTCACGATGCCGCCATGCAGCCGGAGACTCTCCGCGCGCTGGAAGCCCTCTTCACCCAAGAGGCCGACCCGGAGGTCCGTTCGGCCGCGTTGAAGCTTCTCTCCTGGCCCGAGCTGACTGAGGCCGCCGCGAGAGTGCTGGAATCGCCCGAGGCTCGCGAGACTCTGGTTCGGATGCTGACGCAAGCGGCCGATGCGATCCGCAGACTTGCGCCCGAAATCCCGGCAAGTGAAACCGGCAAACTGCCGGATCTGGAAAACCTGCTGCGACTCCTGAGCCGGCCTGAGATGGCCTCTACGCTCCGCCGGGTTTTCGCCTTTCAGGAAATCCGAACGGCACTCGGGGATCTCCTCGCTCCGCCCGAAAGCATCCCCGCCGAAGATCGCTCTGTCCGGGATGCCGCGTCCATCCTGCGCCTGCTTTCCCGATCGGAATTGACGAACGCGGCCACCGAGATCCTCTCCCGAGCCGACGTTCGAAGCCGGATTCCTTTCTTTCTCCTCCAACCGGACGTGCGCGGCGCGATGCTGGAGGTTCTGAGCGCGCCCGGCCTCGAGCACGTCGCACGCGCGGCCCTTGCCACTCCCGAGGCCCAGTCCACACTGCTTATAGCGCTCCAGGATCCCAAGACGCAGGCTCACCTGCCCCGCCTTCTCGATTCGTCCTTGGCTGAACCCATTCTCCGGTTAGTCGCGGACAACGGCGGACGGCTCGATATCTCGGGCGCCCTTCAGAAACCCGAGGTCCAGCAGAGACTTTTTGCCCTTTTGAAGAATCCGGCCCTGCGATCGATCACCCTCGAGATTCTGACCCGGCCCGATCTGGTTCGGAACACCGCCACATTTGTGGGCGATCATCCCGAAACTCTCCTGTCGCTTCTCAACTCGCCGGAGACATGCCGACTTCTGGCGACTCTCTTTCAGAAGCCGCAAATGACCAAGGCTCTCGAGCGGTTCCTGAGAGTGGCCCGCCGCTCCGATCAGTTACCGGATTCGGCCCGGTCTTTCCTCAGAGAGCTTGAAGGCCTTCCACATGGCGCTGCCTCTCAGGGAAGGGAAGGAACCGCCACCGGAATCGGCGCGGGCATTCGCCGGCTTTTCGGATTCGGAAGCACTCACGCGCCGGTTCCCTCAAGCGCAGTTTTGCCGGACACCACGGCGTCGCCGGTTCCAAGTAGAGTCACCCCTTCGAACTCAACGCGAACCGTCGCCCAAGCCACTCCCCCAAGCCCGGAATCGGCGATCACCGGCTCGATCCGAGAAGTCCTTCACGAGGCAAGCACCGCCCGGACGACAGGCGACGCGCCTCTTCCGCTGCGGACCGAGGCAATACACTACGCCTTCAACTACCATCTCGCCGTTCTCTTCCCGTGGTTCGGTTTCGGAGGCCCCGTATCCGCCGCATCCGTATCCGCCGCGGTGCACGCGGAAGACGGCGCATACATTCCCACGTTTCTGGACCTCATCCAGGACGAACCCCTCATGCTTCCCTGGGAACCCGGCGAGCTGATGATCCCCGGGACCGACATCCCCCTCATCCTCCCCCGCGAGGATCGACCTTGAGCGCCTGGATTCCTCTACCGAACCAGAAATCGCTCGAAACTTTGCATCGGATCGTCTATATCTGAAGTAGACTTTTCGGTTGGTGGTCAAGCAGACAAAGGAGCCAGAAATGGAAAAGATCCTCGAAATATTGAAGGAGAACGCCCGGACCCCCGTGGAGCAGATCGCCAGACGGCTCGGCCGGGATGAAGAGATGGTACGGCAGCAGATCCGCAAGCTGGAGGACGATAGAATCATCCTCGGCTATCGTGCTGTCCTCGATCCCGAGAAGAGCGGCGACGAACTCGTGATGGCCATCATCGAGGTCAGACTGACCCCCCAGCGCGACACCGGTTTCGATGCCATTGCCCAGCGCATCCACAAGTTCCCCGAAGTGAAGACCTGCTACCTCATGTCGGGAGACTACGACCTGCACGTGATGGTCGAAGGAAGATCCCTGCGGGAAGTCGCCGCTTTCGTGTCCGAGCGCCTGGCCACGATCGAGCACGTCAGTGGCACGGCCACCCATTTCATCCTCAAGAAGTACAAAGAGTTTGGCGTCACCATTCATGAGTCGGAACGCATGACCCGTCTGGCGGTATCGCCCTGATCATGGACTGGAAGCGGTTTCGCGCCCTGTCGAAACGAAGCGCCCGGGTGAAGTTGTTCCTCGGAATTCTGGTTTTCTGTGTGCTGATCTTCGCGGTCCGTCTCGTCAACTGGGGGGCTCTGGCTACCTGGCTACTGTCGGCCATGGAGAACCTCGGCTTTCGCGGTATCGTCCTGTTCATCCTGATCAAGGCAATCGTGATCGTCTTCTCGCTGCCCGGAAGCCTGCTCGCCATGGCAGCCGGCGCGTCCCTGGGGTTTTGGCGAGCCGTCTGGATGGTCTTCCTGGGGGACATGCTCGGGGCCACGTGCTGTTTTCTGATCTCGCGCTATGTGGCCCGTCAATGGGTCTCGGACCACCTCGTCAACCACAAGTATCTGAGAGTTCTTGATCGGGAAATCTCGCGGCACGGAATCCGGATACTGATCCTCCTGCGGTTCGCCAAGATTATTCCTTTCGTGGTCTTGAACTACGGCTTGGGCATGACAAGCGCGAGATTCCGAGATTTCGTGATCTCCACCATCGCCATCCTGCCCGCCACGGCGTTCCTCGTTCTGGGCGGAACCATGGTCGGCGACATGGCGCGCATCCTTCAGGACGAGACGACCGAAACCCTCCACTGGCTCCAGTACGCAGGTTTCGGAATCGCCGGAGCCACCACCATCATCGCCGTGCTTGTTCTCTCCCAAATCGCCCGAAGGACCATCCAGGACTCGGCAGTTGAAGGCGATCTACCTCCTCAACAGCCATGACCGATCGACCCATCCCGTCATTGCGACGCGAGCATGGAGCGCTTGAGGGCCTTCGCGGGAGACACTCAAACGCTCCAGGAAATTGAAACCAGCCCCTTTACGCTTGTTTTCGGAAGGCGGGTGTAGTTTAATCACCCGAACTGTATCCGGCCACCGGTCCCGCCGAGGACTGGGTCCGGTACCTTGGCCCAGAAGGAGTTCTCCGTCGTGTCACCCTCTCACCGCTCTTCTTCCACGACTCGCGCACATCGCCTGAATGAAACGTTGGTCGCTTTGCCGCCCTCGGGAATCCGCGAGTTTTTTGAACTTGTGATCGCCATGGACGACATCATTTCTCTCGGCGTGGGAGAACCCGATTTCGTCACTCCCTGGAACGTGCGCGAATACGCGATGTTCACTCTTGAGCGGGGCGACACGTCCTATACTTCCAACAAGGGCATCCTTGCCCTTCGCCGCGAGATCGCCGGATACATGGCCCATCGCTTCGGCGTCACCTACGATCCCGAAAACGAAGTTCTCGTCACCGTCGGTGCCAGCCAGGGCCTGGACCTCTCCATGCGGGCCATCCTGAACCCCGGAGATGAGGCCATCGTCATCGAGCCCTCCTATGTGGCCTACAAACCGATGGTCGCGCTGGCGGGCGGGGTGCCGGTGGTCGTCACGCTCCGTTACGAGAACAATTTCCGGCTCGACTTGGCGGAATTGCGTGCCGCCGTCACGCCTCGCACTCGCGCGATCCTGCTGAATTACCCCTCCAACCCGACGGGCGGCACCTTCACGAAGGAGGAATGCCGTCATATCGCCGCCTTGGCCGAGGAATATGACCTGATTCTGATCTCAGACGAGATCTACGCCGAGATGACCTACGACCAGGAGCACTATTGCATGGCCGATCAGCCCGGCGCGCGGGACCGCACGATTGTTCTGAATGGGTTTTCAAAGGCTTTCGCGATGACAGGATGGCGGATGGGCTTCGCCGCAGGACCTGCGGATCTGATCGCCGGAATGACGAAGATTTTCCAGTACTCCATGCTCAGCGCGCCCATCATGTCGCAGAACGCCGCCATCGAGGCGCTACGCAAACGGCACCAGAACGTGCCGCACATGGTGGAAACATTCAATCAGCGCCGGCGGCTTTTCGTCGAAGGTTTGCGTGCCATCGGCATCGACTGCCACATGCCAGAAGGTGCCTTCTACGCCTATCCGTGCATCCGGAAATTCGGACTGAGTTCCCGAGAGTTCTGCACCCGCCTCCTGAAAGAGGAGAGAATCGCCGTTGTGCCCGGCACTGCTTTCGGTCCGGCTGGCGAAGGCTTCGTTCGCTGCGCCTACGCGGCCGGTTTCCAGGAACTCGAGCAGGCCCTCGAAGGTATGAAGAATCTTATCGGGCGGCTATAGGTCTCATAGCAGGCCCTTGGTGGAAGGCACGCTCTGGTTCCGCGGATCACGGTCGACGGCCAGGCGCAGGGCGCGCGCGAAGGCCTTGAAGAGCGCCTCCACCACGTGATGGCTGTTCTTGCCGTAGAGCAGTTCGAGGTGAAGCGTAAGCCCGCCGTTCATGGCCACGGCCCGGAAAAAATCCTCTGTAAGTTCCACCTCATAGTCGCCGATCCGCTCCTTCGCCATCTCCACCTGGTAATGCAGATAGGGCCGACCGCACACGTCCAGAACGCAACGCGCCAGCGTCTCCTCCATCGGCACATAGGCGGAGCCGAAACGCACGATCCCCTTCTTGTCTCCCACGGCCTCGGCCAGCGCTTTGCCCAGGACGATCCCCAGGTCCTCCACCGTGTGATGAGGGTCGATATGTGTGTCGCCCTGGCCGCCGATCTCGATATCCATCATGCCGTGGCGGGCCAGGAGGTCCAGCATGTGCTCGAGGAAGGGCACACCGATCTTCCCTTTGAACTCCCCGGCGCCGTCCAGGTTCAGGGTCAGGTCCAGTTGCGTTTCCTTCGTGTGGCGTTGAATGGAAGACTTACGCGATTGGGTAGACATGAGATCCTCTTCTATCCGACGATTTCTTTGAGAGCGGCAAGCAGTGCCCGCATCTGTTCCGGAGTGCCGATTGTGATGCGGATGCCTTCTCGAAGGGGCTCCTGATCGAAATAGCGAACCAGAATGCCGCGCTGGCGCAGGAGGCTATAGTGCTCAGCCGCCCGCGGATGTATGGCAAACAGAAAATTCCCATGGGACTCGGGAACCCGATACCCCAGGCGGATCAATTCCTCGGCGGTCCGGTCCCGTTCCTCCACGATTCGGTCACGGTTGCGGTACATGCTTTCCACCGACGCAACTGCCGCCGCCGCTGCCACCTGGGAAAGACGATCCATGTTGTAAGAGTCTTTGATCTTCATCAACTCGGCCACTAGGTCGGTCGATCCAAGAAGATACCCCACCCTCAGGCCCGCCAGCGAAAACGACTTTGAGAAGGTTCGAGTAATCACGAGGTTCTTAAACTCGACGAGAAGGGAAACCACGTCCCGCTGTGCGAAATCCACGTAGGCTTCGTCGATGACCACCATGCGCCCCTTGCGTTCCCGGCACAGGCGGACAATCTCCGCCTTTGTAAACAGCGTTCCTACAGGCGGGTTTGGATTTGGCAGAATGAAGATCGGCTCGGGTCCGCCGAAAACATCCTCGGGCAGCCGCACGAGATCGATCAGTGGGTAGTAGTTCGTCCGCCCCTCGAAAGCCTTGGCTAGAACGGGATAGAGGCTATAGGACGGGTTCACCATGCCGAGTGCCTGGCCCGGACCGACGACGGCGTGAATGAGAAGGCGCAGGATCTCATCGGACCCGTTCCCGACGAGAACCTGTTCCAGTTCCACGCCGTGGTAGGCAGCCAAGGCTCGACGCAGCGATTCGCTGGTCGGGTTGGGATACAGGTGAAGCCGCTCCGCCTCGGAGCGAATCTCAGTCAACACGGCCGGAGACGGCGGGTAGGGATTCTCGTTCGTATTGAGTTTGACAATACGGGGCCCGTCGAGTTGCTCGCCCGGTTTGTAGGCGTCCATCTTCGCGAGAAAAGGACGTAGAGGAAGGGAAGGCGACATGTCAGCGTCTCCTCCGCACCGCTTCGGCGTGAGCGTCCAGACCCTCGGCCTCGGCGATGGTGATCACCGTGTCGGCCAGATCCGCGAGCCCCCGTTTCGAGCATTCGACGACGTGGCTCGTCTTCTGGAAGGACCACACCGACAGGGGCGAGAAGAACCGAGCCGTTCCGCCCGTCGGAAGCGTGTGGTTAGGACCGGCCACGTAATCGCCTATCGCTTCAGGCGTATAGCGGCCGAGGAAGATCGCTCCCGCGTTGGTAATTCGCTTGGAAAGGGTCCGCGCACCGCGCGCCATGATCTCGAGGTGCTCAGGCGCCTTCAGGTTGGACAGGAGCACGGCATCGTCCGCCTGCTCTACTTGGATCAACGCTCCCCGGGCCTTGAGCGACTGACGGATGAAGCCCCGGCGCGGAGCCAACTTGGTCTGCCTCTTGATCTCGTCCTCCAGCGCGTCCATATCATACTCGCCAATCAGGATGGCCACGGCCTGCGCGTCGGGATCGTGTTCGGCTTGGGAGAGCAGATCCGCCGCGACGATCGCGGGAGGAGCCGAGGAGTCGGCCAAGATCAGAATCTCGCTCGGACCGGCTATCATGTCGATATCGATCTCGCCGTAGAGTTGCCTTTTCGCCGCCGCCACGAACCGGTTCCCCGGCCCGACAATCTTGTCCACCCGCCGCACCGTGCGTGTTCCGAGAGCCGCCGCCGCGAGACCATGCGCTCCGCCCACGGCAAGCACCTCGTCCACCCCGGCCAGCCACGCCGCGCCATAGGATGCCACCACCGACTCCATGCCCGGACGCAGCGGCGGCGTGATCAGAAGGACCTCGCGCACTCCGGCCACCTTCGCTGGAACCACGTCCATCAAGACCGTCGACGGATAGGCTGCCGTCCCGCCTGGCGCATAGACGCCCACTCGAGCCAGGGGAAGCACGCGTTGATCCATCCGGTTTCCCAGGTCGTCGCGCCAGGTGAAACCTTCCATTTTCTGCTTTTCGTGATAGTCACGAATCCGGCGGTGGGCGCGTTCAAGCGCCTTCCGAAGATCCGAAGGCAGGCCCTCCCACGCGGCTTTCAGGCGATCGCGGGGGATGAAAAACTCCTCAGGCCCGGCCATCTCGACCCCGTCGAAACGCCGCGCGTATGCCACGACGGCCTTGTCGCCGTCCTTGCGTACCCGTTCGATAATCTTCTGCACGGAGGTCTCAGTCTCTTGGTCCGGCTTCCCGGCATGTCGAAAAAGGGCCTCGATTCTGACGCTGTCTGCAGGATACTTCAGGCGTTTCATAGCGATACCCCCTTCCGTCGAAGATTATTGGCACGAAAAAAGACTAAGTACGAAGACGATCAAGCCGATGCAGAGGAGTCCTCCCAGCATCTTAGCCCAGCACCCCAGCACGTGGCGCGCCGGATGCTGCTTGGGCTCGGCTTCCTGCAGCCCGATAACGAGAGCCACCACGCCCGTGAGAACGATGGCGGAGACGATATGGAGGATTCCGAAGAGAGACAGGTTCAAGATCGTTCCGTTTCAGGCATTGTTCGCTAGGCGTTCCACCGCGGCCCGCCGATTGCGGCTCAGACTCTGGCAGACGACGAAGTAGTTCAGCGCGCCCGCCACCAGACAATAGAAACTTCCCAACTCGTACAACGTGTGCGCTTGGTCGGCGGCAATTGACCATCCGGCGAAGTGCGCCCCCAGAGAGAACAGCGCCGGCCATCCCCCCAGCATCTGCATCAGAAAGGTCAGGTCGTTCACGATAAAACTCGGATCGGCGAAACTCCAGGATGGCCAGACCGCGCCTCCGCGCAACGCCACGCCCGCCACGAAGGTGGCGTGAATCACAACGAGAAACAGGATGCCACGGAAGCGGTATTTGCGATCCAGCAGAAAGAATCCACTGCCCGGAACGAGCCAGCCCAGAAGCGCGAGGAGGCACGGGTTCGCGTGCAGGTGCATGGGCTGGGAGGTGTCTCGGGCCGGGGGCATCATGCCGCCTATCGATGGAGTTTCCACCTCCGTCTCGTCACAACCGACGGAAGGGAAGACTGTTAATACCCCACGACAGATCGTTTGTCAAAGGTTGAAGTGAAAGTGGTCAGGAGCGGGTAACCGGAAAGGTCACTCCCCTGCCTGGGGCGAGGCCTCGTCAATCTCGTGTTTGAACTCTTCACGTAGCGCTTGATGCCGGCACTTCAAGGCCTCCTGGCGTCTTTCCAGTTCCTCGTCGGACGATATCGGCAGATTCTCACGATCGCAGACGCTGAAATAGAACTTGATCTTCGGTTCCGTCCCCGACGGCCGCGCGGCAATCCGGGAACCGTCGGCCAGGCGGAAAATGAGCACGTTCGACTTCGGCAGCCCCGTCTTCTCCAGCACCTTGCCGCTCCCGCCCTCCCGGATTTCGTTCCGCTGGATGTCGATCACGCGGTCGACCGCGATTCCGCCGAACGAATCCGGCGCGTTCTCGCGCAGGAAGGACATGATCCGTCGAATCCGCTCCTGTCCCTCTGCGCCTGGAAACTTCATGGAAAGAAGCGATTCCTGAAAAATGCCGAAGCGGCGAAAAACCGAGTTCAGGCGGTCGAAAAGAGTCTGCCCCTTCGAAAGCGAATCGGCCGTCATTTCCGCGATGAAGCAGGCCGACACGACCGCGTCCTTGTCGCGAGCATGAGTTCCGATCAGGTACCCGTAGCTCTCTTCCCCGCCGACGAGGTAGGTCCCTTCCCCCGCCTCCTCGTAGAGGCGGATCTTCTCGCCGATCCACTTGAACCCGGTCAAAGTCTGATCCGTTTTCACCCCGTAGTGCTCGGCGATCCGGTTGATGAGGTCGGTCGTCACCACCGTCGACACGACACGCGCGTCGGGCGGAAGTGTGCCGGCGCGGGCCAGCGAACCGAGAACGTACTCGACTAGAAGAGAAGCGATCTGGTTTCCGCTCATCAGCCGGTACTCCTCCCCGATCCTGGCCGCGATGCCCACGCGGTCGGCGTCCGGATCGGTCGCGAGCACCAGGTCCGCATCGATCTCTTCCGCGGTCCGGATGGCCGCTTTCAAAGCCTCCGGTTCCTCAGGATTGGGCGAAGGGGCGTTGGGGAAATCACCATCGGGCTGGCTCTGTTCCTCGCAGATCACCACGTTCTGAAAACCCCACCGCTCAAGCGCCTCCGGCACCAGGGTGATCCCCGTCCCGTGGAGCGGTGTGTACACGATCTTCATCTTTCCGCCCTGGGCTACGCAGAGATCGGGCTGAACCGAGAGACGCAGGATCGTTTGCAGGTATGCCTCGTCCACGTCCGAGCCGAGGATCTGGACCAGCCCCTTCTCGCGTGCGGCATCGAAATCCATCTCTTTCACCAGTTCGATTTCCGAAATTCGCTTCACACATTCAATGATGCCTTTGTCGTGGGGCGGCACAATCTGCGCGCCGTCGCTCCAGTACACCTTGTAGCCGTTATACTCCTTGGGATTGTGGCTGGCCGTCACTACGATACCGGCAGACGCCTTCAG
>JABMPG010000513.1 GCA_013203855.1 bacterium | reverse complement strand
TAGCCACGGCCAGGAAATAGCCTTCTTGCTTCAGTTCCGCCAGCATCTCGCGCACGCCGTCGAACAGCACCAGTTCATGGTCGTAAATCACCCGAAGCGGCTCCACCCAGCCCGCCTCATGCCGGGACTGCCCGACGACGCGAAGAGAAGGATTGATCCTGTCGAGCCAGTGTGCCATCCACACGAATATCATTTTTGTGCAAGTTTTGTCAAGAAAGTGCACTTGAGAATTCTACGCTGCTGTCTTAGGAAGAAAGTGCCTGAAGCAATGAAGGCAAATCATGGAAGGAGACCACAAATGAAAGCCAAGGCAATCGTCTGTAACGCCAGCCAGGAGTTCACGCTCCAGGATGTAGATCTCGCCGACCGGGGCCCCGACGACGTCCTCGTCCGAGCCCTCTGCTCGGGACTGAGCATTGGCACCGAAACCTCCGTCTATCGCGGCCGCCTCAACTGGGGACCCTTCCCCATGGTTGCCGGATACCAGGCCATCGGCGTCATCGAGAAAGCCGGCGAAAACGTGAAGGACTACAAACCCGGCGACACGGTCTACTACCGCAGCCAGAAACCCATGAAGGGCCCCGATGGCGAAACCATCACCCCCACCTCCGGCACTCACGTCAGCCACGCCGTCATCAACGTCGGCAAGAACGTCGGCATGGGCCTGCTTCCCGACGGAGCCCCCATCGTGGCCGGCAGCCAGTTCGTCACGGCCGCCGTCGGACTCTACGGCGTGGACATGTCCAACCCCCGAATGGGCGACACCGTTGTCGTCCACGGGCTGGGCCTTATCGGCCTGAGCGTTGTCGCCGCCTGCGTCCACCGAGGCTGCAAAGTCATTGCCGTCGACCTCCAGGAAAACCGACTTGAGGTCGCGAAATCCTTCGGCGCGGACTATGCCTTCAACGCGGGAAAAGTCGACGTGGAAAAGGAAGTGAAGAGCATCGTTCCCAGCGGCGCCGATGTCGTCTATGAGGCGACCGGTATTCCCGCCCTGATCGACAAGGCCCTCCCCCTCGCCCGCACATTCGGCAAGTACGTGTGGGAGGGCAACTACGGCAAAGACCCTATCTCCATGCACTTTCTCGTTCCCCACGGCCACCAGCTCCAGATGTTCTTTCCTTGCAACGACGGCCTCAAGCCCTGCCGAGAGGCGGTGCTGAGAAACATGGCCATGGGCACGCTGAAGTGGAACGAGACCATCACCCACGTCATCGAGCCGGAAAAGGCCGCCGCCCTCTTTGACCGCATCAACAAGAACCAGGAACCTAGCGCGATCGGCGTCGTGGTCCGCTGGTCGGAATAAACCCAAGGAGAAACAGAATGGCTTCCATACTAGTCACCGGCGCCAGTGGCCTGATCGGACGGGCCATGGCCGAAAGTCTCGCCCAGAAACACAATGTGGTCTGCATGAGCCGCAAGAAACCTGCCGATCTCGACCTCCCCTTCGTCAGGGGCGAATTCCAGTCTTTCGAAGATCTGCGCCACCTCGATGCCCATGAGATCGACGCCGTCGTCCATCTCGGAGCGGTCACTGGCGGCTGCCTCGAACGAGATGGGATCCTCGTTAACGTCGAGGGTACCCGTTGCCTGATGCGCTACCTCATCGATCGAGGCGTGAAGAAGTTCGTGATGGCCAGTTCCATCGCGGCAATGGGCATTCAGAGCATCAAGAATCGTCCTCTGGCTCTTCCCATCCCCGACGAGCACCCTTGCCTCGACCGCGACGGTTACGGGGTGTCGAAGTACCTGATGGAGGAAATCACGAAGTACTATCAACGTCAAAACGAAGACATCGACGTCATCAACCTGCGCCTGGCCAGTGTGCCGAAGAACTGCCGCGAATCCCCTCTGTGCGAGACCCGGCCGATCTCCCCCTGGGCGCTGGGAGGCATCACCCGTATGTCTCTTGAAGACGCTGTGAGCGCCTTCGCCCTGGCTGTCGAATCTCAGCACAAACCAGGCGTCCGAATCCTCAACGCCGTCGCCCCCGAGGCTTGGACGAAAGACCCGGTGGCCGAGGTGCTGCGCACCTGGTATGGTGATGAATGCGATCTGTCATTCTTTGAGAAGCCGGGCAACGAGTACGCTTCCGTCTTCGACCCGACCCGCATAAAGGAAGAAATCGGATTCGAAGCCGAACTCCTCCCCAGTCAAATCCGTTCGCGATAGCCCATAGAATCCACTTCTCTCAAACTCCCGGCGCTGTCCACTCCGATGAGATGGACAGCGCCGACGCTTTTGTGTATGCATACTCGAAGCAGGCTTGGCGCTTCCCCTTCGGACTTGGACATGTTTCAGCACGCTCCCGATGCGCCCGCTTTCAACCGGGCTTGACATCGCAGGGCCTTCTGCAAAACCGGTTCAGAAAGAAACGCATACATGCCTTCCCCCCGAGAAAAAGCCCAACAGTTCCTTCGCGACGAAACCCAGTTTCGCCTCGGTGCCCTCACCACCGAGCGCCCCCATCCTGTCACGCGCCAGTTCTCGCAAATAATCCAGGAGAATCTCCCCGCTGGAATCTCTCTCATTCAGCAGGTCGACCGCGACCTCATCTCCGTTTCCAGACGACAGATCGGCAGCCCCGTTTTCGAGGACCTCGCCACATCAATGATCCAGACCCTGCGCGCCGGGGGCCGGATCTGGTTCACCGGCTGCGGCGCCACGGGCCGACTCAGCATCCTCCTCGACGCCATGTGGCGACGATTCTGGCAACGTCTGCGCACGGATTCCCCCGCGACTTCTCCTCTCGCCGATGACATGGAAGACCGCACCCGCAGCACCATGGCAGGCGGCGACTATGCCCTCATCCGCTCCGTCGAGGGCTTCGAAGACTTCGACGGCTTCGGCCGCCATCAGATTCGCCAAGCCGGACTCGCGAAGGGCGACGTGGTCGTCGCTATCACCGAAGGCGGCGAAACCTCTTTCGTCATCGGCACGGCCTGGGAAGCCGTCGAGACCGGAGCGAAGGCCTTCTTCGTCTTCAACAACCCCGCCGACGAACTCGCGGAACGGGTCGAACGCTCCCGCGCCGTCCTCGAGGAAGAAGCCATCGCCAAAATCGAACTTGCCTCTGGCCCGATGGCCATCGCCGGTTCCACACGCATGCAGGCCACCACCATCGAACTCCTTGTCGTCGGCGCCGCCCTTGAGACCGCCCTGGTCCGCCTTCTCTCCGAGCGATCGATTTCCATCCCAGACTCGTGGAGCATCTCGCCGAACTCATACATTGAGCAGTTCGTGCAACTCCTCTCTGACCTCGAATCCCCTCTGGCCACTAGCGCGCTCAGCCGCATAGTCCGCTTCGAGGAAACCATCTATCAATCTCACGGACGCGTCACTTACGCCGGATCGGATTACCTCCTCGATATCTTCACCGACACGACCGAGCGCTCCCCCACCTTCTCCCTTCCCCCCTTCCGGCCCAGCGGAGACACCGGCGCTCCCCCTTCATGGGCCTTCGTCAAGCACCCCATGCTCGACTCCGAACAGGCCTGGAGCGACATCCTCGCCCGCGAGCCTCGTTGCCTCGATTGGAATTCCGATACCTACCGAAACCTGAACGCCCCGGAAGCGCTACGCGCTCGACCTCCCCGCCTGGACATCGCCGAACTCATGCGATTCAGAGTCGGACGCGAGCCCGATCCCTCTCGACACGAGACCGCGGAAAACCTCGCCGTCCTGATCCTTGCAGGTGATGGAATCCAGAGCCGCCTCCGGCCTCAAGACCCCTTCCGCGAGTCTTTCAGCCGTCTGTCAGAACCCTTCAAAAACACCGCCGGACTCTTCATCGGCCCCGACCATGTTCAAACCGACATCGTCGAGGAATCCATCGCGATCCCCTGCCGATTGCCCGAAACACCGCTCCACCTGTGGCATCATCTCGCCATAAAACTCGCTCTCAACACCCTTTCCACCGCCACAATGGCGCGCATGGGCCGCGTTGTCGGCAACTGGATGGTCCACGTCAGCGCCAGCAACAAGAAGCTCATCGACCGGGGAATTCGACTCGTGTCTGAACTCAGCGGACTCGACTACAATGCGGCTTGTCTATCTCTCTTTGAAACAATGGAATCACTCGAAGAAACCTCAACCCCCGGGACGGAAAAACCCTCCCCCGTCGCCGAAACGGTCCGCCGACTCACCCAGTCGCAGTCATGAGTCGCTGACACTCTCGTTCAGAACGCCCCCTACCGGCACGTCCCAATCTCCACATGCCTGCTCGCCATAATGCTCCGCGATGGCGCGCATCACCCCGGTCTTGTGTCTTCCCACGCGCACACCGGAACCAACTTCACCCGCCCGTCCTCGGGATCCACAAACGCGAACGCTGCCGGACACCGCTCCAGCCGCTCCGTCTCCAGGCAGTGATCATCCTCGAAGGGCAGAATCACGATCTGCAGAATCTCCTGGAAACTCGTGTGCCGCCGCCGAACTTTCGCCGACGAGACCCCCGCCAGAAGAGAAAGCGGCGCCAGGAGAGCATGATACAGTTTCCCGAGCCCGCGTCCCTTCAGAACCCGCCCCACGCGCAGATGCCCCCGCACCACCGGAACCAGCGCCAGAAGTCCCGCCAGATACAGCGCGGGCCTTTTGAGCCGCAGCTTCTCACAGAGCCGCCCCCAGAAACCGTCCTCGAAACGACGAATTCTCGAAGCCAGTTTCTTCTCCGTCTGAAGCAAGCCCTGCGCGACCGCGGGAACCGATTCCTTCACGAAGTGCCCCAATGGCCTGTAATTCTCCCCGTTCGAAATCAGCACGTACAGACTTTCGCAGTTCGGATGGGCGCCCAGAAAAGGCAGGTCCGGCACCCGCAGGCATTTTCGTAACGCCGGCAACTGCCCCAGGAACCCAGCCGGAAGAAACTCGATCGATTCTTCCGGAAACGCCGCGTCCACCATATTCTCAATATCTTCCGTAGTCGTCCGCGTCGGGCTATAGTCCCACACCTCGGGGCTCCAGGTATGCGCCAGCGGCATGTAATACACCGCGCGAATCGTATCCCGCCGATCATGGACGAAACCGATCAGATCCCGGATCTCCTGGATGTTGAAATCCCGTGCCATCACCGTCATCAGCGTAACCTTGGCGCGGCGCTTGTCGTTCTGAATGTTGTCAAGCGCCTTATGCTTCAAATCCAGATAGCGCTCCGACCCGCGTATGTGCCGGTAGAGCTCCGGGTTGGCGCCATCGTAGGAAAGCAGGATCGTCGCCTGAGTCTTGATGATCTTGCGACAGTAATCCGGATCGGCCAGTTTGATCCCGTTCGTCACGATACGCGGCCGCAGACCATACGACTTCGCGCACTTGATCAGATCGATCAGATCCTTGCGAACCGTCGGCTCACCACCGAAAAACTGAATGCTCGGGCGGGGATCGCACTCGGAAAAATGCCGGAAAATCTTCTCGAAATACTCGAAAGGCGGCTCGAACAGAAACCCCATGCTCGGCGTATTGTTGATACATAC
>JABMPG010000512.1 GCA_013203855.1 bacterium | reverse complement strand
GAACAGGCCGATGCCAACGCAGATCGCCATGTCGGCCACATTGAACGTCGGCCACAACCGGCCCTTGTACTGGATCAGAACCAGGATGAAATCCACCACGTGCAGGTCGTGGAGAACTCGGTCCACCAAGTTGCCCACGGCGCCTCCGAAGATGAGCCCGAGGGAAATCCGGCTCAGTCTTTCCGGTGCGGGCAAAAAGAACAGCGCCCAAACCAGAACCGCCACTGCCAAGCCGGCGGCAATCAGCGTCAGCAGGGCCGGCATCGTCTGGAAAATCGAAAAGGCCGCCCCTTCGTTTCGCGTATGGATGAAAGCCAACAGCCGGGGCACGACAGTGAAGGCGAAAGGCTCATCCAGGCGCAGTCCCATTCCCTCGGGCTGGACCGGGATGCGGTTCAGGACCCACCACTTGCTCGCCTGATCGACGATCAGGACCGGGATGCACGCGACCCAGAAGGTCAGCGAGAGCTGGATTTTTTGTCGTATTGCGTTTTGCATGGCATGCACAGGTGCGCTTCGGGCACGGCTTTCAGACGTGAGATGCCGATCTTTTCACCACAGGCCATGCACACGCCATACAGGCCGCCTTCCAGGCGTTCCAGGGCGGCTTGCACCTGCATCAGCGATTCCTCTTCGTCTCGCCGAAGGAGCAGAGCCGTTTCCGTGTCGATATTGTTTGTGGCATCTTCGGCCGGGTTGGAGTAGCCGGGCATCTTCTCCACGGAATCCATCTCGCTGAAGGTCACTTGGTCCATGTCGCGCAACAGCTCACGCAAACGCGTCCGCTCCCGGTTCAGGATCTGGAGCAACTGAACCTGTTCCTTCTTGGCATAGGGGGTATGCGCGGGAAAATTCTTCGGCGTCTCGCACAGGGGAACCCCATTATAGCTGCCATACGCGCGGCGGGAAGTGTCCTCGACCTTGGGCTTGGGCGCCGGTTTCGCGACCGTTTTCTTCTTATCCGATACTACCGTCTTCAGGTGTTTCTGAACCGCGGCTTTCGGTGTCGGTTTCCGAACGCCCTTTGCCTTCGGCGTCCCGGCCTTTGTCTGCTTGGGGGGCGCAACTTTTTTCGGGCTCTTGGCGGGCACGACCTTCTTGCCCGGCCTCTTCGCGGCAACCTTCTTCACGCTCTTCTTGGGCGTCCTGGCGACAGCCTTCTTCACGCTTTTCTTGGGCGTCTTGGCGGCAGCGGTCTTCCCGGTCGATTTGCGCACGGCGGGCTTCTTCGCGACGGACTTCTTCACCGCGGACTTCCTAACCGCAGGCTTCTTCGCGACGGGCTTCTTCGCCGACTTCACGGCCGACTTCTTCGTGCTTTTTCTCGCGGACGTCTTCTTGGGGGTGTTTTTTGCTGCAACCATATTCAGCTCAACCTCCTTACCACATCGGCGCACCGGTGGCACAGTTGGGTATGCTCCAAGTTCTGGCCCACTTCTTCGGACAGAGTCCAACAGCGGGCGCATTTTTCACCCGAGGCCTTGCGGACCTCGACCTGCAAATCTTCCTCCAAAGCAAGAGCCTCCTCGCCCGCGATCGCGCCGCAATCCACGACCAGCGAGGATACAATGCAGAAATCCCGCAAGGACTCGCGATGTCCCTTGAGGAAATCGGCCAAGTCCTTCGACTGCGGCCTCAGAACCACCGCGGCGTCCAGCGATTTGCCGATCGCTTTCTCGCGACGCAATTCCTCCATGGGACGCATCACGATCTCCCGCACGTCCTGGAAACGGGCGTACTTCGTCAGCAATTCACGGTCCCGCCAACTGTCCGGAGCCACCGGGAAGTCTTCGAGGTGAACACTCGGCTCCTGGGGGTGGCCGTACGACCAAGCCTCGTCGGTCGTGAATGGCATGACTGGCGCAAGCATCCGCGTCAGGGCCGAAAAGACATCCCAAAGCGTGCTCTGGGCGGAGCGGCGAACCGCATCATCCGGCGCCGAGCAGTAAAGCCGGTCCTTGAGAATGTCCAGGTACAGGGCACTCATGTTCACCACACAGAATTGGTGAACGAGGTGATAAATCCGGTGAAACTCGAAATCCTCGTAAGCCTGGGTCACTTTGTCGACCAGGTCGGCCAGCGATGCCAGCGCCCAGCGATCAAGCTCTTCCCGCTCTTCGGCGGGAAGGGCCCGGCTCGGATCGAAGTCCTCAAGATTGCCCAAAAGGAACCGCAGGGTGTTGCGGATCCGGCGATAGGCGTCCATCATTTGCTGAAAGATGCCCTTCGACGCCCGGATATCGCTACGATAGTCCTCGCTGATCACCCACAGCCGCAGCACGTCGGCGCCCATATCCTTCATGATGGCCAGGGGCGAGATCACATTCCCCCGCGACTTGCTCATGGCCACGCCTTTCTCATCCAGCAGAAAGCCGTGGGTCAGCACAGCCTTATAGGGCGCGCGATCGCGCGAGGCCATGCTGTTGACCAGAGACGAGTTAAACCAGCCCCGGTGCTGGTCGCTCCCCTCCAGATACAGATCGGCGGGAGAAGCGAGGCCCGGGTCCTGCTCCAGAACCGAAATATGCGACGAACCCGAGTCAAACCACACGTCCAGAATATCGTTTTCCTTCTCGAACGTCGTTCCACCCGAGACCGGACACTTGAAACCTTCGGGGATGAATTCCTCGACTGGCAGCGTGAACCAGCAGTCCGTGCCATGCTCCGCCACCAGTTCGGCGAAGCGGTCGATCACCTCGGGCGACAGAATCGACTCCTTCGCTTCGACCGAATACAGCGACGGGATTGGCACGCCCCACGACCGCTGCCGCGACAGACACCAGTCCGGCCGGTTGGCGATCATGCTGTAAATCCGGTCCTTGCCCCACGCCGGCACCCAGCGCACCTCGTTCTCGATGGCGTCCAGGCACTTCTGCCGGATGCCGTCATGGTCCATATTCAGGAACCACTGGTACGTCGCGCGGATGATCACCGGCTCGTGACTGCGCCAGGAGTAAGGATACTGATGCTCGATCTTCCCCTGGTGGACCAGCAGCCCCTTCTCCTGAAGCCGCTCGACCACCTTCGGGTTGGCCTTCCACACGAACACGCCCTGCATGTCGGGATACTGCTCGTTGTAGCAGCCCCGCTCATCCACCGGCACGATCGTTTCGATGCCATAGGGCTTGCAGACCTCGAAGTCCTCGACACCGTGCCCCGGGGCCGTGTGAACGCACCCCGTGCCCTGCTCGAGCGTCACGTGATCGCCCAGAATGACGACCGATTCCTTGTCGAGGAGCGGATGGGCGCACTTGAGGCCCTGGAGCGCCGTACCCTTGAACCGCTTGAGAATCTTCGGCTCGGACAGCCCGGCATCCTTGGCGAAAGCCCCCAGAAGACCCTCGGCGACGATCATCTTCTCGCCGCTAGTCTCGATCAGGAAGTAGTCGAGATCGGGATGGACCGACACCGCCTGGTTGCCCGGAAGCGTCCAGGGGGTTGTCGTCCAGATCACAATGTTGATTTCGCGCGGTTTATACCCCTGAGTCGCCTCGCGCTCGTCCGGGTTGAGAACCGGGAAACGCACGTAGATCGAGGGGGAGACGTGCATCTCGTACTCGATCTCGGCCTCGGCCAGAGCGGTGCGGAACTTCGGGTCCCAATAGACCGGCTTGAAGCCCTTATATATGCAGCCCCGGGCCACGATCTCGCGCAAGGCCTTGACGATCCCCACCTCGTACTTCGGGTCGAGCGTCAGATAGGGCGTATCCCAAGCGCCGCGCACCCCCAGCCGCTTGAACTGCTCGGTCTGCAAGCCGATATAGCGGGTGGCGTACTCGTGGCACTGGCGCCGGATATCGATCTGGCTGTGGGTGCCCTCTTCCTTGCCCAGTTTGTCGATCACCTTCTGCTCGATCGGCAGACCATGGCAGTCGAAGCCGGGCACGTACCGCGCGTAGAAACCCTTCATGGTCCGATAGCGAACCACGATATCTTTCAGCGTCTTGTTCAGGGCATGGCCCAGATGAATATCCCCGTTGGCATAGGGCGGACCGTCATGCAGGACGTACTTGGGAGCGTCCTTGCGCTTGCGCTCGATTAGCCCTTCCAGACCGATTTCTTCCCAGTGTTTCAGGCGCTCGGGCTCGCTCGACGCCAGCTTCGCCTTCTGCGGGAAGTCGGTCCGCGTGATCGACAGCGTGTCCTTGTAATTGGGTGTTTCCGTAGTCATCGTTCCGCCATCCGCTTCATGTTCCGCAATCTCTACCGATCCCGACAAGTCTCTATTCTACAACACTTCGCCCAGCCTTTCCAGAATACCCGTCACCAGCGTGTTCAGCCGGGGCTCGGCGGCGCTGGCCGCGGCGATCACGGCATCGATGCTCGCCTCTTCCAAAGCATCGGGATAGCACTCGTCCGTCACGGTCGAAATCCCCACAACCCGCATCTTCATATGCCGGGCCACGATCACCTCCGGCACGGTCGACATGCCGATCAGATCCGCCCCCAGACGCCGGAAAG
>JABMPG010000511.1 GCA_013203855.1 bacterium | reverse complement strand
TGAAGAACATCTGCGCGGGCCGCCGCAACCATGGCGCGCGACAACGTCTCCATTAATAGCCGACCCGACTCCGGCAGATCCACCTGCCTGGGCGGGTCGAAAGGCATGCTCCCGCAGTCTGCCGCACTCCTCCCAATGGGAAACACTACTCCTGCGCAAATCAGAACAACCACCCACACCTCGATTCGGCTTTTCATCGTTCTGTCTCCTTCCCCGCAATGCTCGCTCCGTAAGATTAGACCCCTGCTTCGGTGGAATCCTTGGCCCTCCGTGCAAAAACATGCGTGTTGTCCTGACCGGTTTCTATGCTATTCCTGTTCCCTCGGAAAGGCAAGAACAACAGACCGATCTCCGGCGAGAAACATCGGGAATCCGCTTCCGGAATCACGGCCATGGCGATGTATGTCGGTTTTGCGGGCATTTCCCCTTGAAAACCCGGCTACGGCGTGTCTTAGTTCGGGGTGGCGGCCAGCGTTGCAGGATTCCGACCGTGGCCGCTTATTTCGAAAGATTTCAGGGAGGCGTTATGGCTGAGAAAATTCGTGTGGGAGTGGTAGGGCTGGGCATGGGCAAGGGGCACGCGCGAGGTTACCTCGCTCATCCCCAGGCGGAATTGGTGGCGCTGTGCGATATGAGTCCAGAGGTTCTCGAAAAGGCGAACGAGGAATTCCGCGTCGAGAAGACCTATACCGATATGGACAAAATGCTCAAGGAAGCGGAGTTGGACGCTGTGAGCATCGCCACGCCCAATGCCTTTCACGCGCCCCTGACCATCGCGGCCCTGAAAGCCGGGCTGCACGTGTTGTGTGAGAAGCCGATGGCGATGTCGGTCAAGGAAGCGGGGAAGATGCAGGAAGCGGCGGAGAAGGCGGGGAAGAATCTCATGATCAACTTCTCGTATCGCTTCTCGCCCATGAGTTTTGCCCTCAAGCAGCAGGTGGAGGCCGGTGTAATCGGCGACATCTACTTCGGACGGACCGTGTGGCATCGTCGGCGGGGCATGCCCAAGTTCGGCGGCTGGTTCGGCACGAAGTCGCTTTCGGGTGGCGGACCGCTGATCGATCTCGGGGTGCATCGTCTGGATCTGGCGCTGTGGCTGATGGACTACCCCGAACCGATAAGCGTGAGTGGATCGGCCTATAACGTGATCGCGGCCAAACGGGCGAGGCTCGAGAGGAAACACTTCGACGTGGAGGACTGCGCGGCCGGGCTGATCAAGTTCGCCGATGGTCAGACCCTCATTCTCGAAGCGAGTTGGGCTCTGAACATCCGCGAGAAGGAACACATGATCACGTCCCTCTACGGAACCGAGGGCGGTCTGGTGCAGAAGAATACGAACGGGGGCTATGAGTTCACCGCCGAGATTTATACGGAGGAAAACGGCTCGCTTTTTACCAAGACGCTGGACGGCACCACCATGGGCGTACCGACATCCTACTGGGAATTCATCGACAGTATCCTAGAGAAACGTCCCCCTCTGGCCACGGGCGAGCAGGGACTGAAGGTCATGAAGATTCTCGAAGGCATCTACAAGAGCTCACGGACGGGCAAGGAAGTCCGATATTCCCAGAAGGCGTAAAAAAAGGAGATCGAGTATGACTAACAAGATTCGCGTAACAATCTGGAACGAAAACGTCCATGAGAACCGGGACGAAAAGGTGAAGGAGATCTATCCCGACGGTATGCACGCCGTCATTAAGGCCCATCTGGACAAGCAGGGCGACATGGAAACCCGTGTGGCGACCCTGGACATGCCCGAGCACGGCCTGACCCAGGAGGTCATCGACAGCACCGACGTGATGACCTGGTGGGGGCACTGCGCCCATGCCAAGGTCGAGGACGAAATCGTGGAACGCGTGAAAAAGCGGGTCCTCGAGGGGATGGGCCTGATCGTCCTTCACGCCGGGCACAACTCGAAGATCTTCCATCATCTCATGGGTACCAACTGCTCGCTGAAATGGCGCGAAGTCGGAGAGAAGGAACGACTGTGGAACGTCGAGCCGGCCCACCCCATCACCGAGGGAATCGGCGAGTACTTCGAGCTGCCCCACACCGAGATGTACGGCGAACGGTTCGATATCCCGACGCCCGACAAAATCATCTTCATCTCCTGGTTCCAAGGCGGCGAGGTCTTCCGCAGCGGCTGCACCTGGGAGCGCGGACACGGCCGCATCTTCTACTTCCGACCCGGACATGAAACCTACCCGATCTACTACAATGAGAACGTCATGCGGGTGATCTCGAACGCTGTGCGCTGGGCCAATCCTCGGTTTGTCCAAGAGCACAAATGCGTGAACTACAAGCCCCTGGAGAAGATCTGAGAACAGGTGCGGGGTGCCCCAAGGCGGAATTCAGAAAGGAAGAAACTCCCGATGGACCCTACTGCGCGTTTCCTCTCTTACATGGGTCGCGGCCCCAAGCGAATTACGCACTGGGAGCACTGGTCAAACCCGGATGGCGCATCTTGGATCACCGGCATCGACTACTACGAAAAGCCGCGCTCCTGCATGTTGCGGCTGAATGAGATGTATCCCTTCCTCGACTTCCCGGTTCCTCCGACCGACGAGCCTATTCCGAGGATTGGCGAGCAGGAGGACAAGGGCCACGGTCGTTGGGGCCACGTCTATCGCGAGAGCTGGCAACAGGATGTGGCGGCCACGCGGTTCAAGAGCCAGGAGGAGATGCTCGCCTTCAGCCCTCTCGAACAGGGCGACTTCACGGGCTGGAATGTGGTGGTGGATGGCGATTTCAGCAGCGAGGAGGCCATCTATCAGCGCTTCCGCAAGAACTATCCCGCCGAGTGGGGTCAGAAAGCGCCGCAGGGCGCTCATGCGAGCGTGTCATTCTACAACACTATGTTCCAGTGGCCCATGCTCGTTTTCGGCTATGAGAACTTCCTTTCCCTCTGTATGGAACCGGAGTTTGAGCGGATCATGGACGAGTTCGCGGAGATCAACCGCCGTGTCTTTTGCGCTTTCGCCCGGCTGCCGGTGAACTTCGTCGTGTCTCACGACGACATCGTGCTGACCCGCGGCCCTGTGTGCAGTCCGCAGTGGATGCGCAAATTCATTTTCCCCCGCTATGAGGAGTTCTGGGGCATCGTCCGGGACGCTGGAAAGGAAGTCCTGTTCATGGTGGACGGTTGCGTCGATGCCTTTGTGGACGATGTCATGGCATGCGGCGCGCGCGGGATCATCAGCGAACCGTACACGGACTACAAGACCATCGCACGCAAGTACGAAAACTGCTTCATCGCCGGAGAAGGCGACAACCGTGTGCTCATGGCGAACGACCCAACCCGGATCCGCCAGATGGTTGAGTCCATGGTCGAGACCGCCAGGATGTCCGGCGGTTACATGATGTGCATTGGCAATCACATCCCGTTCAACGTTCCCCCTGAGGCCTGCAAACTCTACTTCGATCTGTCGGCAGAGATCGGCTACCGATAGGGTTTGCCAAACCCGATGGAACACCCTTGAGTAGGAGTCCTGGATTCGGTAGCAGCCAGCAGCGGGAGTTTTCCCCTGCTGGCCGCTGTTTTTAGCGCACTGGGCCACGCCCCTACTGGTCCCATCTACTGGCTACTTCTCTCGATCCACTTCAACGCCTCTCGGTTTTTCTCGTCTTCCGGCTCGATCTCGGTCGACTTCCGGATGGCTTTCTCGGCATCATCGGCCCTGCCCATTTTCCAATAGAGCAGCCCCAGGTTTCGCCAGGCGGCGGGATGGCCGGGATCAATCCGGACGACTTCTTCGAGGGTTTCGCGGGCCCGGTCGATCTGGCCGTCGCTGAGAAGAAGCGTGCCGAGACGGAACTTTCCTTCGGCGCCTTCCCACTGCTCATAGGCGCGGATATTCAAGGTCAGGTCGTCGTGCCAATCGCGGTTGCGGTCCAGCGTCCGGGCGATGCAGAGAACGAGGATCAGAAGCGCCAGAAGCCGAAGCGGGTCAATCGTTGGGCGGGCAAAGGGGGATGCAATATGCCGCAGGAGATCGCCCGGTCGGCGGATGAGGAAGGCTGCGAGCAGGAGCGCGGCTCCGGGCAGGACGGGATAGAGGAAGCGTTCGACGGCGAGCTCGGGCGTGGGGATGATCTGCATGGCCGGGGAAAAGAGAAGAATCACCCAGACCCCGCCAAGACCCGCCGGGTGGCCTCGTCTGAAGAGCAAGAACGAGAAGATCGCGAAGAGGCCGAACGCACCCAGGCCCGCCCACAACGTCCAGTCGGCCCAGGTCTCAGCGGCGCAAAAATCATGGTTGATCGACAGCTCGACCGGTGCGACCCACAAACGGGCATAGAGCAGAAAGGTCCGGCAGAAATTGAGGAAGCCCAGAACTGGGCCTTTTTCACCTGGCCAGGGCGAGACGGTCTCGACTTGCGCGGCTTCGGTGAACCGCTGGTAGTCCAGAGTCTGATAGGGCCGAAAGCCGATATACATGACGAGGAAAATGGCGAAGACGAGCGCGAATAGCGCCGCCGCTGGCGAACAAACAGGTGAAATGCCTCCCGGGTCATCCCGCTTTCTCGAATGTCCTCGAAGAGGAGAACCGCCGGAGCGATGGCGACCGCCACGAAAGCCGGTTCCTTGGCGAGAAGCCCGAGAAACCATGTGCCCGCCGCCGCCAGACCGTATCGGAAACGTCCGCCGTGAACACAGGTTCGGAGCAGCCAGACCGTCCACAGGAGAAACAGGAGAGCCAGAAGCCCGCGACGGAAACCGGGGCTATTGACCACTTCGCTTCCGGCGGGATGGCAGAGGAAAAAAGCTGCGGCCCACCATGCGAGATCGTCGCGCCCGAGTGCCCGTCGCCAGAGTCCGAAGAGCAGCAGACCGGTCGCGATGTGGAGGACGACGTTGATCAAGCCCGACCAGAGCGGGCTCTTTCCGAAAACCTTCGCATCGATGAAATAGGTGAGCGGGGCGAGGGGGCGGTAATGGAGATCGCCAAAGACCGGCCCGAACTCGCGGGAGACGAGTTTGGGAAGATTGGACCAGTCCTCGATGGCCTCGCGGTCGCGGATCATGTCCACATCGTCATAGACATACTCGCCCAGCGGGGCATTGGCGTACGCCAGAAGGCCGACCAGAATCAGCAGGAGGGGGAGGCGATGTCGATGGAGCATGTCGGGGTCAGGGCTGGGGCGACTTCGGCGCGAGTTCGTTCATTGTCCGCTCGATGGGCAGGTAGTCCGGCGCGAGGGAATGCATCCGACGTGCGGCGGCAAGGGCTTCGTCAAGTCGGCCCTCTTCGCGGAGAAGAAGCGGAATGATGTGAGCGGAGAAGCAGAAGTCCTCCTCAAGATCGTCGGTCCAGACCAGGTCCTTTTTTCGCTTGCCGGTCTCGCCCAGTTCGGGGCGTTGTTTGAGGCCTAGATCGAAGGCCTTTCTGGCAGCTTTGAGGGTATCCGCGAGCCAGGCGTCGCCCCAGGGATAGCCCGTTCGGGTGCGGCCCTGGAGGTGGAAGGCGGCGAGGGACTGGTAGAGCAGGAAAAGCTCGGGGTGCCCCGTGTTCTTGCGGATGCCTTCGCGCATGAAATCGAGCGCCTCCTGCCACTTGCCCTGCCGCGCAAGGGTGAGGCCGCCAACCCGGTATCCGCGGATATAGTGGGGGTTGCTCAGGGTCATGAGCCGGAACCAGGGGAGGATTTCCTCTTCGGCCCCGTGCACATGCGGCAAGGACGGATCTCGGTAGGGCTTGACCTGGCGTTCGATGGCGCCAAGGAAGCCGCGGAAGTCTTCTTCGGTGGTACGGATGAGGGTATCTGTGTGTCCATGCTCACAGCCGGCGAGATGCTTGTCCTCGTTCACGGAATCGAGTTTGAGGTGGGGGACATAGGCCACGCCACTGTGCAAGTAGCGGTCGGTCTTGACGAACATGAGATCGGCGGCGGTGGCGCGGACCTCGCCAAGGATCATCGCGAAGGCGTTCTGGTTCCGCGCGGCCATGTCGCCGTCGGTCCGGTTGGCCTGTGCGCGCGCTCGGGTGGCCTCGACCTCGTTCTGCAAGGAGGGAAAAAGAAACCAGCCCGCCGCAAGGAGGAGCGCGAGAAAACCGAAGGTGAGAAGGTTTCGTCGGGTGGTCCGCACCGGGGGAGTCCTCTACAGTTTCATGCGGTCGAAACGCCAGACCGCCAGAAGATAGAAAGCGAAGGTCCACGCCAGGCCGTAGAGAAACAGCGCCCCGAAGAGGCCGGCCGAAAGGGGCGCGCCGCCCGAGGTGAAATTCTCGACGTGGGACAGCAGCGAAGGGTTCGGCGCGAGAGCCAGAATCTTCGCGAAGATCGCGCTTCCGGAGAATTCGGAGTTCGCGGCGATCTCCTTGAGAAATCGCACGAGAAAGCCCGCGCCGAAATACCATGCGCCCGCGATGACGCCGGCCGCCAGGGCGGGGAGAAAGAGCGATAGATAGACGGCGACCGTCGAGAGCAGGGCGAAGTTCAACAGGAGGAGCCCGACGGCCTGAATCAGAGCGGAAATGTCCTGCCCGGGAGTCATTCCGATAGCGAGAAGATTCGCGGCGATGAACAGAAGGAGACTTCCCCCGCCAAGGGTGAGGCACGCGGCGAGCTTGCCGGCGAGAACCTGGGCGCGCGTCACGGGTTTGGCCAGGAGGGGCATCAGGGTGCGCTGCTCGAACTCTTCGGGAAAGACCCGGGACGCGAGGACCGTCGCAAGGATAGCCGCCATGGCATGGCTCAGGCCCAGCCCCGCGCTCATCAGAAACCGCGCCGTGTCGGGTCCCTCGATTCCGATGATCCGGATGGCCACCGCCGCGATCACGAAGAGCGCCATGAGGATCGAGACGACATAGAGATCCTTGCGGCGGACGAAGTCCAGGCACGTGATCTTGGCGAGCAGCGCCAGGGCCCGGACACGGGACCATTCGGAGGAAATGGATGGAGCCATGCTCACAGCGGCTTCCTCCGGAAAAGAAGGTATGCCCCGCTGAGAAAGAGCGTGACATAGACGAAACCGTAGAGGGTAAGCGTGAGTAGAACCCATGCGGGCAGCGCCTGCCAGACCACATGGTCGCCGTGCATGCTGTGCACCACCTTGGCCGAGGCGTCGAACAGTGCGAGTTGAGGGATGACAAAGTGAAGGGCAAGGAGGGCTAGCTGAGCGGCCCGGCCCACATAATCATAGAGATAGTTCATGAGATTCATCAGAATCTGAGAAGCAAGAAACAGGATGAGGGCGAGGGTGATGGCGGCGTCGGCGTTGAAAAGCATGGAGAAAAGAAAGACCATCCCGGCAACGACGGCGAGAGAAAGCATCTGGAGATAAACGGATTGGGCGAAGAGGGCGTAATTGACAGGGGCCTTGAGGGTGACGCTGGCGACGAGGAAGATGGCCATGAACAGGGCATAGCAAAAGGCGCCGGCCAGAAGGACGCCCACGAACTTGCCGAGGAGGAACTCGCCCCGGCGAACCGGCTTGGCCAAGAGCGGATAAATGGTCCGGTTGGAGAATTCCCGGGGGAGCTGGCGCGCGCCGAGGAGAATGACCGTCACCGCCGTGGTGACGTTCATGGCCTTCAGGCTGATCTCGCGGTAGAACTTGCCCAGTCCCTCCAGGTCGAAGAAATGAACGAGACGCAGGCCGATGAGAAGAAGGGTGGTGATGAAGACGATGGCATAGATCTCCCGCCGCCGCCACGCCTCGATGAGAAGTGTCCCGGCCAGCAGACGGATATTGCGCAGACTGGATCGCAAGTCCTCTTCCTCCGTGCACACAGTGAGGCGTGGACTACATATCTTGCTCGTAGTCCGGCCATTCAGATTTCCTCAGGTTTTCAACGCCACGCCGATTTCCGTCAGCAGGACCTCAAGCAGGAGGTCGCCGTCGACCATGGCCTGAAAGGTGTCGTCCTGGCGTTCGAGGATTTTCTCGATGGCCAGGGCCACCCCCTCGGGGGTGTAACGGGCGGCGGCTTCGACGATCTCATCGACCAGATTGCGGTTGATGAGAAGTCTCTCCTCAGCCGCGCCGATCCCTTTTTCATTTTCTCGACCGCTTTCGGCCGTGAGTTTAGCGACGAGAAGGTCACGATACCACAGAAGGAGAGAAGCGACGGCCGCCTGGGCGCCCCCCGCGTGATTAATGAGATTGCGGCCGACACGAAAGATCGTCGCGTATCCCTCTCTGTGGTAGAAGCCCAGTTCGCTGCATATCCGCCGCCGTTTTTCCTCTTCGTCGCCCGTGAGAAGATCCCGGGCCAGTCCGGGGCGCCCGGCCGAGAGCTGGGCGGCCGCCTCAGCGCGCCGTCTCAGACAGCCGGTCTGCTCCATGAGCCATCTGCACAAGGGCTCGAACTCCACGGGCGGACAGCGCAGGAGGGCGCAGCGGGACTTGATCGTGCTCAGCGTGAGATGAACCTGTCGGCAGCCGATCAGGATATGGAGCGCCGGGGGGGGCTCTTCGAGAAGTTTAAGGAGTTTGTTGGAAGCGACGAGGTTCATCGCCTCGATGGGATGGATGATGATGATCCGCACCCGCGATTCGAGGGGCGCGTAATGGGCCCGATCGTGCATTTCCTCGACCTGGTCCTTCAGGATCTGGCCGGAGGCGGACTTGGGCTCGATGACGAGAACGTCGGGGTGGGTGCTGCGGGAGACTTTGCCTAGAGCCTTCTCGGCCTCGGGACTTCCGGGATCGAGATGGCTGGCGACCAGCTTTTTGGCCAGAGCGAACATGAGCGATTTCTTGCCCACGCCCGACGGCCCGACGAACATGAGGGAATGGGGGAGCTTGCCCTGGGCCCAGGCGCGGAGGAGGAACTTCTTGACCAGGTCCTGACCGACGATTGTGTCGAAGGTGTGTTGGGGAGCGGTGAGGGGTTCGTCAAGCATCAGGCAGATCCATAGAAAGGGGACGAAAGGGGCTGGAAGGACGTAAGGATGAAATCTCATTCGCGGAGGCCGCCGCGTCCTTTACTTCTTCTCTGCTCCCCCTTCTCCTCTTCTCAACTTTTTTCTACTCCGCTTCTTTCAGAACCCAGGCCGTTGTCTGCTGGGTCATGATCTGGAGGCGGCCCTGATCGTCCAGGAGATAGTGGATGGGCAGGACGCCTTGTCCGATCTGGTAGATTCCACGGAGTGCGGCCGTGCCTTGGGCGGTGGCAACATCGAAGGAACCGGCGTCGCCGAGGGTCTGGCTGGGCTTGAAAAGGGAGAGGTCCTGGAGC
>JABMPG010000510.1 GCA_013203855.1 bacterium | reverse complement strand
GGGAAAGGGTCCCAGAATGCCAGAAGCGTCCCCCTCCAACAGAACCTCCGTGGCCGTGGTCGGCATGGGCTATTGGGGCAAGAATCTGGTCCGAAATTTCCACGCCCTCGGCGCCCTGCGCGCCATCTGTGATGAGGACCTGACCCGCGAGGCCGCCGTCCGCGAGCAATACCCCGGAGTCGGCTTCACCACGGACTACGAGGAAGTTCTGCACGATCCGGAGATTCAGGCCGTGGTCCTGGCCACCCCAGCCGCCTTGCATCACGCCATGGCGCGGGCCGCCCTCGAAGCGGGCAAGGATGTTTTTGTCGAGAAGCCCCTCGCACTGAATGTCTCCCAGGGAAGCGAACTGGTCCAGAAGGCGACAAGCGCGGCACGCATCCTGATGGTCGGCCACATTCTGCGCTACCACCCCGCCGTGCTGAAACTGAGCGAGCTGATCCGATCCGGCGAATTGGGCCGCATGCAGTACCTCTACTCGAACCGTCTCAACATGGGCAAGATCCGCACCGAGGAGAATATCCTCTGGAGCTTCGCGCCTCACGACATTTCGGTGATGCTCGCCCTTCTCGACGAAACGCCCGATTCCGTGGCCTGTGAGGGAGGCGCTTATCTCAGCGCCGGCATCCCCGACGTAACCATGAGCCAGTTTCATTTCCCCTCCGGCGTCCGTGCCCACATTTTCGTGAGCTGGCTGCACCCCTTCAAAGAGCAACGCCTCGTCGTAATCGGATCGGAAAAGATGGCGGTCTTCGACGACACGGCCGCGGACAAACTGGTCCTCTACCCCCACAAGGTGGCATGGCAGAACCGGATTCCCACCGCAGTGAAGGCCGCCGCCGAACCGGTCGTGTTAGAAGCCGTCGAGCCCCTCCGAGCCGAGTGCGCTCACTTCCTGGAGTGCATCGAACGCCGGGAAACCCCGCGGACGGACGGCGCGGAAGGCCTGCGTGTCCTTCGCGTTCTCGAGACGTGCCAGATGTCCTTGGAAGGGACCAAGCCCGCCGAGCAAAGGTCCGAGATCGCCAAACCGCCCTGCTTCGTGCATGAAACAGCGATCGTGGATGCGGGATGCGAGATCGGCAAGGGCACAAAGGTCTGGCACTTCTCACACCTGATGGCCGGCGCGCGCATCGGAGAGCGGTGCATCTTCGGACAGAACTGCAACGTCGCGTCAGGTGTGACTATCGGCAACAACGTCAAGGTCCAGAATAACGTCTCGATCTACACGGGCACGGAGATTGAGGACGATGTCTTCCTCGGCCCCAGCTGCGTCCTGACCAACGTCACCAATCCCCGCTCGCAGGTGAACCGGCACTCGCTCTACGAGAAGACCATCATCCGCCGAGGGGCTTCGATCGGGGCCAACGCGACTATCGTGTGCGGCGTCACGATCGGGCGATACGCCTTCATCGCGGCCGGAGCGGTCGTCACCAGAGATCTGCCGGATTACGCCCTCGCCATGGGCAATCCTGCCCGCCGCACCGGCTGGATGAGCCGCCATGGCCACCGGTTGGAGAAGGCGGACGCGGAGGGAATTCTCGTCTGCCCCGAAAGCGGCTTCCGGTATCGTGAAATCGAACCGGGAGTGCTGCGTTGCCTCGATCTGGATGAGGAAAGTCCTCTGCCCGAGGAATTGGCCGTCGGGACAAAGGCATACGATGAATTCCGAGCAAAACCGTGAAAGGAACATCCCATGCAGGTTCCCCTGCTTGACCTGAAGGCTCAGTACCAGACCATCCGCGCCGAGATCGACGCGGCCGTCGCCGAGGTCTTCGAATCACAGTACTTCATTCTCGGTCCGAAGGTGAAGGAATGTGAAGCGGCCATCGCGAAATACTGCGGCATCGATCACGCCATCGGCGTCTCGTCCGGCACGGACGCCCTTCTGATCGCCCTCATGGCCGAGGGGATCGGCGCGGGAGACGAGGTCATCACCACTCCCTATACCTTCTTCTCCACGGCCGGGTCGGTTTCTCGTCTCGGCGCCAAGCCGGTCTTCGTCGATATCGACCCCAAGACCTTCAACATCGATCCCGCCCTGATCGAGGCGAAGATCACTCCCCGCACGCGCGCGATTATTCCCGTCCATCTCTATGGTCAGATGGCTGACATGGCACCCATCCTCGAAATCGCGAAGCGGCACAACCTGATCGTGATCGAAGACGCCGCCCAGGCCATCGGCGCCGAATACCAAGGCCAGCGGGCCGGCAATCTCGGCGAGTACGGCTGCTTCTCTTTCTTCCCGTCCAAGAATCTAGGCGCGGCCGGAGACGGCGGCATGGTGATTACGAAAGACGCTGACAGGGCCGAGAAACTCGACCGACTGCGCGCCCACGGCAGCAAGCCCAAGTACTATCACTCCATCATCGGTGGCAACTTTCGCCTGGACGCGCTTCAGGCGGCCGTCGTCACCGTCAAACTACGCCACCTCGACGCCTGGACCGCAAGACGTCAGGCAAACGCCAAACGCTACAACGATCTTTTCGCCAAGGCCGGCATGATCGAAGACGGCACGGTCCAGCTGCCCCAAGTCACAGCCGACCGCCACATTTTCAACCAGTACGTCATCCGCGTCCCCTGCCGCGATGCCCTGCGCAATCATCTCAAGGAACGCGGAATCGGCAACGAGGTCTACTACCCCGTGCCGCTACATCTCCAGGAATGCTTCGCCAACCTCGGCTACCACGCGGGCGACTGCCCCGAATCCGAAAAAGCCGCCCAAGAAACCCTCGCCCTCCCCATCTACCCCGAGCTCACACAGGATCAGGCCCAATACGTGGTAGAGGAAATCGTGGGGTTTCGCCGGTAGGTAACAGGTAACTCGGCATCCACTTCGCCAATGGCTTCTTCCCGGACATCCAAGGCCTTTCTTCTGGCGTCAGGGAATTTCGCCTCCGCCCTGGCGTTGCTGATCGTATTCGCAGTCCTTGCCCGGCTTCTGACGGTTCAGGAGTATGCAACCTATCGCCAGACGCTTCTCGCCTACCTCTTCGTTGCCCCGCTGCTATCTCTGGGACTGCCACAGGCCCTTTACTATTTCATGCCTCTCCGCGAGGAGAGGACTCGTCAGTCACTAGCCAACAACCAGATTCTCCTTCTTTTCCTGGGCGGCATGTTCTGCTTTTTTCTCCTCGCAGGGGGAAATCACCTTCTCGCCTGGCGTTTTGGAAATCCCTCTTTACGCGTCACGTTGCTCATTCTCGCGCCCTACCCTCTCGTCATGCTGCCTCTTTCATCGCTGGCCGCCTGCCTTATCGCTCAGGACCGCCCGAAGATGGTAGCCCTGTACAACACCGCAAGCAAAGTCCTGATGCTCCTTCTCGTGATCGGTCTGTGCTTCTGGATACCCAAGGCGTCCTACGCCGTCGCGGGCACTGTCTTGGCCGGCTTCGCGGCATTCCCCCTCGGGCTGTGGCTGATGCTCCGGTCGTGTCGAAGCGGTAATCTTCGCCCGGACTTCTCTGGGATATCTGAACAGATTCGCTACAGCGTTCCTCTTGGCCTTGCCGCCATGCTGGCGACCCTAAACATAGGCCTCGACAAGATCATCGTCGCAAGCATGTGTGACACCGACACCTTTGCCGTCTATGTCAACGGCGCCATGGAAATCCCGCTGATTTCCACCATAACGGCCTCGGCCACCTCCATACTACTCCCGGAGATGACAAAACTGTATCGGGAGCGAAGCCTGGAGGAAAGTCTGAACCTGTGGAAACGCGCGGCTGTCAAGTGCGCCCTGATTCTGATTCCCGCCATGGTGTACCTGTTCTTTGTCGCGTCCCCTCTGATGCGCATCCTCTTTTCGACCACCTACTCCGAAAGCGCCACGCCCTTTCGGATCTACCTGTGCCTCCTGCCCGTCAGAATCGCGGCATTCGGGGCCATATTCATGGCTGCCGGAAAGAGCAACCTGATCCTCTACCGTTCCCTCATCGCCCTTGTGGCGAACCTGCTGTTGAGCATCATACTCGTGTCCCTTCTCGGCTATCTCGGCGCGGCGATCGCCACCGTCCTGGTCGTTTACATCTGGGTAGTGCCATACAACCTGAAGCACATCGCGCGCCTGATGGAGAGGAGAATATCTGAAACGTTTCCCTTTTCTAAGGTTCTGCACATATTCCTGCTGTCTCTCATTCTGCTTCTGCCTCTGATCCCGATCCGCTATTATATCCCCATGCCAGACCTGTTATTCCTCATTCTCTCCGGTGCCATCTACGCCATTCTGCTCCTCCTGGCCCTGAACCATTTCCGCTATCTGGATCTGACAAGACTGGTGAGAAGACTGAGACGAGGGACGCCCCAGTCATGAAGCATGACCTGCCAAGGACTTTTCTCGACAGATTTCTGTCTCTTTTCGGGGAGGGCTTCGGCTGCCCTGCACTCGATCTGAGAATCCGGTTCAAACATCTGATTATCCAGAAACTCCTGCGCGTGAACTCCCACGTTCCATGGCCTGTGCATTGGACCAGCCAGATCAAGGGGGTGGACAAAATCCGGAGAGGCAACCGATTTCCGGGCTTGGGACTGGGCACCTATCTGGACGGAAGAAACGGAATCGTTCTCGGTCGCAACACTTGGCTGGGGCCTAGAGTCAGTCTTATCAGCATGAACCATAGAATTGACGACTTCCATTCTTTTGAAGAGTGCCCTCCGATTGTGATCGGGGACAACTGCTGGCTGGGCGCAAGCGTCGTAATCTTGCCCGGAGTCCACTTGGGCAACCACGTCATCTGCGCCGCTGGCGCCGTCGTGACGAAATCTTTTCCCCAAGACAATATCCTTCTGGCAGGCGTCCCGGCCAGAATGGTCAAGTCGATTCCGCCCTATCACAACAACGGGCAAGACTCTCCTGCTTCTCAGCAAGTGTGACAGGGACAAAATGAGACGTTCTGCCGCTCACGATTTGGCTTGGAAAATCGCCCACATGTTGCTGCGGATGCCGGTTCGGATCGCGGAATCCCATCCGAGGAAACTCGACCTGCGATACCCGCCACTTTTCATACTGGGGCCACCACGGTCCGGCACCACTCTGGTCTACCAAACGATTTGCCACACTCTGAGCGTGGGATTCCCGGACAACCTCATGATCAAGACCGGCCTCTATAGAACGCCCGGTTTGTACCGACTCATCGCCGGCTTCATGCGGCATTTTTCACATCCACATAAGCCCTTTCAAAGCGAATTTGGCACGACGGTGGGCCTTTTCGGACCCCACGAGGCGGGTGAAATGTGGAACCGTTGGCTTCCCGTCGAGAAGCATTTTGTGGACCCCGAACACATTTCCATGAAGGCTCGCGAGCAACTGCAACGGGCCGTGGCGGGAATCGAGCATATATGGCAGGCCCCCGTTGTGAACAAGAATGTCAAACACAGCGCCAGGATACAAGCGCTTGCCAGAATCTTTCCCAACACGCTTTTCCTCGAGGTCTGCCGCGACCGGGCGATGGTCGCCCAATCCATCTATCAGGCTCGATCCGGTCGTTTCCAGGAAGAAGACTGGATGGGCGTTAAGCCACGGGAAATCGACCAGATTGCCGACCTCGATCTTATCGGACAGGTGGCGGGGCAGGTCCATTTTACCTACCGCAACATCGCGGAGGACAGATCCTCCCTGGGCCCGGCCCGTTTTCTGCAGTTTCAGTACGAGGAATTCTGCGAGACTCCTCTGAAGCACATATCCAGACTTGTCGAATTCATGAACTCCAATGGTTCACCCGTGCGAGTAGTCCGGCCCGCACCTGAATCGTTTTTCTGCTCGAACGAGGTCAGAATTCCAGTCGAAACGTTTGAGGAAATAGAGTGCCGTCTCAAGGACTTCCAGAGGAGATATCCTATTCACAATGAGTGATTCCGCTACGAAGGCACGCTATCGTCTCTTCTCTCAAAACGAACCGTCGCTACCGGTTTTTTCCAGAGACTGGTGGCTCGATGCCGTGGCGGGCGATGATTGGGACGCGGCCGTGGTGGAAGACAAAGGGCAGGTGCAAGGAGCACTCCCCTTCTGCCTCCGGAAGGTCGGACCTTTCCTGCAGATCACGATGCCTCCCCTTACCCAGAAACTCGGACCGTGGTTGAGGTGCCCTGTGGGACTTAACCCACAGGATCGATTGAGTTTCGAGACGAGGATGATCGACGGGCTGTTGCAGCAATGCCCAAAGGTGGACCGATTCTACCAGCGACTCGACTACAGCACCACAAACTGGCTGCCATTCTACTGGCAAGGCTTCGATGCCACCCCGCGGTACACATATGTCTTGGACGACATTCGAGACCCCGAAGCCGTGTTTTCAGGATTTCACCACTCCAAACGGAAAAACATCCGGCGATCCACCGAGAAGGTGGAAGTTCGCTTCAATTTGCCAGCGCCTGAATTCTATGAAAACCACCGGTTCACTCTCGCAAAACAGGGGAAGAAAATCAGCTATCCTCTCCCCCTTTTCCAGAGAGTCTGTGACGCGGTCTACCGGAATCAGACGGGTTGTACGATCTGTGCCTTCGATGCGAAAGGAAACATACACAGCGGTCTCTTTGTCATATGGGATCATCTGAGCGCCTATGACCTCATCAGTACGATCGACCCCGATTACCGCAATAGTGGGAGCAGCTCTCTCCTTGTTTGGGAGATGATCAAGCACCTTTCCGGAAAAACCGTTCGATTCGATTTCGAGGGGAGCATGGTGAAAAGCGTTGAACGTTCCTTTCGCCGTTTTGGGGCCGAACAGCGCCTTTTCTTTGCCCTGGAAAAGGTCGACTCGCCACTGTTCAGATTCGTGCAATCCATCCGCTATGTCCTCGGGCGGCGATGAGATCCGGAGTCTCAGATGATACAGCCTTACGGTGAAACGATTCTCTCCTATGCTCTCGAGATTCTTCTTGGCGAATCCTGTGGTCTTGCGCATGGAAAACTGATCTACGAGAATCCTGTCAACACCAACTGCTTCGACAATGAACCGATCCTGTTCATCTGCCCTTCAGATCATTTGGAGCCCCCCTCCCCTCCCCTTTCGGAAATCGACGGGGTTCCTTTGCTTTTTGGGCAGCCGGTGGTGGAGCGACGGGGGCGGGGGTTGGTGGTTTGGGCGGATATTGTGGCCTCCACTTTTTTCCTGGTGACGCGCTACGAGGAAATTGCGCGGCGTGAGGCTCGGGATGGGCATGGGCGCTTTCCGGGGCGGGAGTCGTTGCCGTTCCGGGCGGGGTTTCTGAATCGGCCCATCGTCGAGGAGTATGGCGATCTTCTGAGGAAGTGGCTTCGCGAGGTGGGCCTGCATGTGCCCCCTCCCCGGCGGGAGTTTTCGGTTTTGCTGACTCATGACGTGGATCATCTTCGCAAGTATGAACGGCCCCTGCGGACGATGGCCTGCGCGGCGGCGGGATTGCGTCCCCGTCGGGACCTCGGCGAGTGCCTCCGGGTAGTGAGCGGTTTGTCGCGAGATCCCTATGACCGGCTGGATGAGATGCTCGGCTGGGATGATGTACTACGTGTCTCGGCTCCTTCCCGCGTAAAAAACGTCTGTTTTTTCCCCGTCCGCAGCGGTTATCCGCTCGATGCCCGGTTCGATCTCAACGATCCCATCGCGAAGACCGCGATCGAATGCGCCATCGGACACGAGGCCGAGATCGGGCTTCACGCGAGCTACGCTGCCGGACTGGACCCGAGCCGGATTCGCGGCGAGAAGGAACGCCTCGAACTCGCCACTGACCGGCCCGTCATCTCCAACCGTCATCACTATCTGTCCTGGCGCGAGCCCGAGGACGGCGCTCAATTGCGCCAGGCCGGGATCACGGAAGATTCGACCCTGGGCTATCCCGACGTGCCCGGCTTCCGGCTGGGCGTCTGCCGGCCCATCCCGCTTTTCGACCCGGTACGGATGGAGCCGATGGGAATAATCGAGCACCCGCTCACTCTCATGGACATCACACTGAGCGGCGCGAACTATCTCAACGCGTCGGAGGAAGCGGCTTGGGAAATCGCCCGCGACCTCATCGAGACCGTCCGGCGCCATCGGGGCGAACTGGTCCTCCTGTGGCACAACTCCAGCCTCGCCCCCACCCCGGGGAATTATCATCCGAGTCTCTACAGGCGCATCCTTGAGAAACTGAAGCAGCATCTCGCGGACTGATCCAGAGACGTCTCTCAGGCCGCCTCTTGTTAACTGCCCGCCATTCGGTTAGACTGCTGGCGGATTCTTCGGACTCGCGATCCGGTAGCAATGACCTATGAAAACCGTTCTCCTTATCAGCCAGGCCTTCCCCCCCATCGCACACTCGGCGAGCAAGCGCGCGGGCTGCCTGGCCAAGTACCTGCCGGAGTTCGGGTGGAAGCCCGTGGTGGTCTGTCAGAAGTGGGAAGGAGGAAACCGTCTCTTCGCACCTGGCCAGAACTGTTTTACCGATCCGAAGTTCGTTTCGGCTCTGCCCCAGGACCTGCCCGTACGACCCGTGCCGGTGCCGGATCTTGCCCGCCACTCTCCCGCCTATTGGATGGACCTGGCGCGCCGGGTGATGGCTCCTCACCGCCGTCCCCTCTCTTTTCTCGAAAACGGCCGGACCGCTGTGCGCGCCCTCTATGACGAACACGCCCCGGCGGCGATCTGGGCGACGGCGCCCTGGGTGGCCCCTCACCTCCTTGCGGCATGGGCCCGCCAGGAGTGGGACACGCCTTGGATCGCCGACTTCCGGGATATCATCGGCGAGAAGTTTGAGAATCTATTCACCTCGGCCATCGATCCGATTCGCCGTCATTACGAGAAACGATACCTGCCCTCCGCCTCCGCCGTTGTCACGGTCAGCCAAGCCTTGGCCGACCAGATGCAAGAGCGGCACGAGCGAGATGTGCAGGTGATCTACAACGGCTTCGATCCCGAGGATTTTGCCGAGACGCCCGCCCCGCCCCTCGATCGCTTCCGCATCGTCTATACCGGCGCGGTGAACCGGGAGCATCCCGACTACCGTCTCCTGCTCGAGGCGGTCGCAGACCTGGTGAAGTCCGGCGAGATACCAGAAAACCATATCGCCATCGAATTCTACGGAAAAGGAAACCGTGACCGGCTCGGCCCGATCCTCGGGGATCATCCTTCACGGAACCTTGTTCATATTCACGAAAGCGTCCCCCGCGAAGAATGCGTGCGAGTTCAGCGCTCCGCCGCCGTTCTGCTTCAGAATGCCTTTCCCAAAAGGAAAGGCATCATGACCGGGAAGGTGTTCGAGTATCTCGCTGCGCGACGCCCCATTCTGGCAATTCCAGGCGACGGTGACTGCATCGACCGCCTTCTCGATGAAACCGGCGCGGGCGTCAGCTGCGGGTCCATCGACGGCATCCGCTCTCGTCTTCTTCAATGGATTCAGGAATGGAAGCGGACCGGGACCGTGACATGCCAGGCCGATCCGAAGGCGGTCATGCGCTATTCCCGACGGAACGAAGCCGGCCAGGTCGCGAGAATTCTCGACGATATAACGGAGAGCAAACCGACTTGACCCGCCTTTCCATCATCGTCCCCGCCTACAATGCCGAACGGTGCATCGCCCGATGCGTCGAGTCGCTCCTGGCCCAGAGGGGGCTGGAGGAGCCGCCCGAGATTATCGTGGTGGATGACGGCTCATTGGACTCCACGGCGCGGATCGTCTCCCGCTATCCCGAGATCCGTCTGATCCGCCAGTGCAACAAGGGCCGGGGCGCCGCCCGAAACGCCGCGATCCGAACGGCGCAGGGGCACGTTCTCCTCTTCACCGACAGCGACTGCGAGGTCGAGCCGGACTGGGCGGTCGAGATGCTGCGATGCCTGGAAACAATCGGAACGGACTGTGTCATGGGCGCCACGACCACCGGCGTGGGAGTTGACAACATCTTCGCCAAAACCCAGCAGGGCCGCGACCTCTGCGGACTGAAAGAAGGTCCACTCACCCGGTTCAACACGAACAATATCGGCTTTCGGGGAGAAGTCGTCCGCGAACTGATGTTCGACGAGGCCCTGCCTCGAGGCCAGGACGCCGATCTGGGGTGGCGGCTTCTGCAGGCCGGATATTCCGCCTGGTTCCGCCCGAGCGCGCGCGTTCATCACCATCATCTCTATACGACATGGAAGGCCTTTCTGCGCAACGGCTTCAGCGAGGGGCGCGCTTCGGCCCAGATCTACTACAAGCATGGTAAAGGGCTACCCCGCGATCTAGCCTTCTTTCTCTTCGCCCTGCTCTTTCTCGGCCTTAGCCCTTTCTGGCGCGGATTCCTGATCCCGTCGGCGCTCTGTCTTGCTCTCTTTCTCGCGGCCTTGTGGTTCAACGAACTGATTCTCAAGAAGAAACCCCTTGGCCTCTCGCTGCACACCTTTCCTGTCATGTTCGCGTGGTACATGGGGAAAACGATGGGGTGGATTTACATGACTAAACGCATTCTGCTGTGCCAGGAGGCCGCTTTGATTACCTCCCGAATCCGTCATCGTCAGTGGCTGGAAGAGGTCAAGAGCAGGTAGACAGTTGATTCTGACGGGTCTGGGAACGATGATCGGCCCGTTGGACGAGCCCGGCTTGTCCACCCCTTGCACCCCCAGAAGGGCCCTTTTTCGGCGGATTCCTCCCAATATGGACAAAACATCATTTTTTCGGCGGATTCTCATTGACAGTGCCAACCGGGTTTGCTGTAATCTGGTCTTCAAAAGGGACGTTTCAGTGACCCTCGGGGGACGTCTCTAGTGAGAATCGAGGGCATCTCAGCTGAAATTGCCCAAATGGGCGCTTAGGAGGATGAAACAGTGGGTACAGGCACAGTGAAGTGGTTCAATGAGAAAAAAGGCTATGGTTTCATTGAGCCGGACAACGGTGGCGATGATCTTTTCGTGCATCACGCCGACATTGACATGGAGGGTTTTCGGACCCTGCAGGAAGGCCAGAAGGTCCAGTATGAGCCCGGCATGGGTCCCAAAGGCCCCAAGGCTACGAACGTCCATCCTTTCTAAAACTACTCTCCTTGTGTGAATGGAGCCTCGGCCTGCCGGGGCTCCTTGTCAACCAGACAAGAACAACAGGTCTTCCTGAACTCGTGCGGAAACCTGTCCTGTTTAGAATGAAGGCGGGACTCTCCGGAGCCCCGCCCTTTTCTTTTCCCCCCTGCCGGCTGTCAGAAACACCAGACCCAAAGCGCCCCTACCGAATCACGACATTCAGCAGTTTCTTCTTCACATAGATCATCTTTTGAACCGTCTGGCCTTCGAGATGACGGCTCACATTCTCATCGGCCATCGCCACCTCGTGGACCTGTTCCTCGGTCGCGTCGGCCGGCACTGTCAGTTTCGCCCGCATTTTCCCGTTGATCTGCACGACGATCACCACCTCATCCCGGACCAGACGTTTCGGATCGTAGCTGGGCCACGGATGCTGGAAAATTGAACTCTCCAGGCCCAGCCGCGCCCACAGTTCCTCGGCCAGGTGAGGCGCCATGGGGGCCATCAAAGAGAGCATCGCCCGGAAGGCCCACGCCGCGCATTGCTCGGAAGCCGTGTCGCCCTCCCGAATCCTGTAGGCATTCAGCGCGTTCGACAGTTCCATGATCGCCGCGACCGCCGTGTTGAAGTGAAACCGGTTCATGTCTTCGGTAAGCCGCCGGATGGTGTCGTGCGCCTTCCGATCCAGTTCCCTGTCGACATCGGAATCGCCTGGAGTGAAAAGTGCGTCCGCCTTCACACTGGCCACGCCTCTCTTCAGCGCTTCCTCATTCGCGTTGAGATAGCGCCACATGCGATTGGTGAACCGGTAGCATCCCTGAAGCCCCTCATCGCTCCAGTCCAGTTGCTGATCGGCGGGCGCTGCGAAGAGGATAAACAAGCGCAGAGCATCGGCGCCGAAATCGTGGATTCTGGAAGCGGGATCGACGGTGTTGCCCAAGCTCTTCGACATCTTCACGCTGCGGGTCGTTCCGTCTCGGAACGTGTGCTCCTTGCAGACCATGCCCTGCGTGAAGAGACGCTCGAAGGGCTCGTCTATATCGAGCATCCCCAGGTCGCGCAGGACCTTCGTGAAAAAGCGCGCGTAAAGCAGATGCATGCAGGCATGTTCCACTCCGCCGATGTACTGCCCCACGGGCAGCCAGGCCTTCGCCCGGGCGGGATCGAACGGTATCGTGTCATTGTGCGGATCGGCGAAGCGTAGGAAATACCAGGACGAATCGACGAACGTATCCATGGTATCCGTCTCGCGCCGGGCCTCCTTCCCGCAGTTCGGGCAAGCCGTATTCACCCAGCCCTCCGCCATCAGAAGAGGATTGCCCTCCTTCGAGAAATCCACATCGTGGGGCAGCACGACCGGCAGTTCCTTTTCGGGAACAGGGACCGCACCGCAGTCTTCGCAGTAGACGATCGGAATCGGGGTGCCCCAGTAGCGCTGCCGCGAGACGAGCCAGTCCCGCAGTTTGTGTTGCACGGTGCGCTCGCCAAATCCCTGCTCCTCGACGAACTGAGCGATCTTCAAGATGCCTTCCCGCGAGGGAAGGCCGTCAAAATCTCCGGAATGGGTCTGAACACCCGGCTCGACAAAGGCCGCCTTCATCCCCGCACCATCGGAGGGACATCCAGCGATCTCCCACTCCGCGATCTTCTCGCGCTGCTCGACCGAAACGGGATGAGCCAAGTCGTCGGGCCGGATCACGGTCTTGAGCGGAATGCCGTACTTCTGCGCGAACTCGAAGTCGCGCTGGTCGTGGGCCGGGACGGCCATGATCGCGCCGGTGCCGTACTCCATCAGGACAAAGTTCGCCACATATATGGGAACCCGATCGCCGGTCAGGGGATTGATGGCGTAGCGTCCAGTGAACTCGCCCTCTTTCTCCTGATCCTCAGCGGTCCGCATAAACCGGTCCTGCCGCACGATCCGGTTGACAAAATCCATCACCGGTTTCTCGAACTTGCTTCCCGCCACCAGGTCGCGGATCATGGGATGCTCGGGTGCGAAAGACATGAACGTGCCACCGTAGAGCGTGTCGGGCCGCGTGGTGAAGATGGGCAGGTCCTCTCCCGTTTCTTCCACCTTGAAGCGAACAAGACACCCCTCGCTGCGGCCGATCCAGTTCTCCTGCATGATTCGCACATGCTCGGGCCACCCCTGGAGGTTTTTCAGATCGCGCAGGAGTTCCTCGGCATAGTCGGTGATCTTGAAAAACCACTGTTTGAGCTGGCGAATCTCGACGGATGTCTCGGTGTGGCGCCAGCACTTGCCATCGTGAACCTGCTCGTTGGCCAGAACGGTGCCGCATTCGTG
>JABMPG010000509.1 GCA_013203855.1 bacterium | reverse complement strand
ATTCTGAACTCCGTCCTGCGTCAAAATTCTGTCTTCAAAAGTCATGCGTATTTTCACTTACTAGTCCTGCCCCAAAGACCTACGTATTGTATCCCATGTTTCAAATTCTGTCAAGCCCCATGTCTTGTCGTTGGTGTCCCACCAAGAGTCGGGCTGGGCACAATTGGGATCGTTCTGTCTGGATTCAGGAAACAGCGGTCAGAAAAAGGGACAACCAAAGGAAGGAACGACTTGTCCGGATTACCACTTACAACAACCATCTCGCACCCTTCTCACCCCCTCCCGCATGGGCTCCAATGCAGACCTCGGGCATAGTACGGACGCATGGATCGGGCCAATACGGACCGGCATGATCACGTTTTCTCCGGATCTGGGACCAGGGAATTTACGGGGTACGGGCCGGAGGGAGAAACTCCGACCGTAGCGCTCACGCTTCATCTCCGAGGACCGGGTTGCAACCGTGTTTTCAGCAACTGTGAAAAAAGTGGGAAGAGGGAGGAACCAGAGGGGAAAAGAAAGCCCCCGAGGAGCGGGAAACTCGCTTCTCGGGGAGAATCAACGTAGGGTTTTCGAGAAAGAAAAAAAGATGCCAGATGGAGAAAAACCGGGACCAGGACTGTCACAATTTTGACAGTTCATGACAGATTGTCACGGCCGGAGCCTTCCATTCCGGCATACGTATTTTTGGGGCTCTATTCCTCGCCCCGGCCGGCGATCACGCCTCGCTTTGAAGACTCTATGAAATCGATCATCTCCGCGACTTCCGGGCCGAATTCGGCCACTCGAAGCATCTCCAAGGCACGGGGAATGCTGTTTCCTTCGCGGAACAGAATCCGGTAGGCCTGTTTGATCTCCTGACGGGCTGCCGGGCTGAATCCGGCTCGGCGCAGTCCCACGGTGTTGAGGCCGGCCACATTGTTGATTCCTCTGACCACGCAGAAGGGCGGCAGGTCTTTGGAGAGGCCGGACAGCCCCTGCATCATCGCAAATCGGCCGATGCGGACGAACTGATGAACGGATGCGTTCCCCGAGATGATCGCCCGTTCGGAGACCGTCACATGGCCTCCCAGCATCGACCCGTTTGTCATGATCACTCCATCGCCGACGATGGAGTCGTGTCCCACATGGCTGCTGACCATGAAAAAGCAGTCGTTGCCGATCCGAGTCTCGGCCTCTTCCTCATAGGGGCGATGAATGGTCACATGCTCGCGAATCACATTGCGATCGCCGATGACAACCCGGCGCGGACGCCCATCATAGGCCGTGTGCTGGGGCCGGTCGCCGATGACGACGTGGGAATGAATGACGTTTTCCTGGCCAATGGTCGTCAGGCCCAGGATGTGGACAAAGGGACCGATCCGGGTGCCGGCTCCGATACGCACGCCTTCATCGATAACGACATAGGGGCCGATTTCGGCGGTTTCGTGAATCTGGGCGCCGCCGGATACGACAGCGGTGGGATGGATGGCCATGGGGGATCTCTTTCAGGTGGGCTGGGGCGTGAAGGCGGCGTGGCACAGCGCGTTGCGCCCGACTTCTTAATTACGCCTGCCTGTCGAAAGCATCAAGGGATTTTCGACGGTCCGTGACTGGTCCTTGATCCTTCACGACTGAGGAGAAAGGAGGCGCGCGGGAAGACATGGCCCATCGGAATCTCGGTGTTGCTTTCACTTTGCGTAGGTTGAGGGAAGCGTCCCGGTAGCCCGCCATGCGCGAGAGGTCACAGTGACCGTGCAGGAATTGAGCGAACGTCTCCAAGAGGCGTTCGAATGGCTTCTTCTCAACATATGTCGATGTTGAGCACATTGATTTGACACACAGGAAATCAGCGCCCTGGCGGGCGCGCGAAGCCCAGGAAACGCAGGAATTCAGGCGAGACCAGCCCAGAAGCCCGATATCGGCCAGAAATCGCACGCGTCGTTCTTTTTTCATTCGTGAAGGACCGAGGAAATGCCGATTCAGTCCTTGATAGGCCTTGTTATTTTCGTCCTGCCGTGGGATAAAATCGGGATGAAAACACTGCCTTGTCCCAGGCCGGTCGATCCTTGTCAAGATGGGCCGGTTTATCGTTAAGGAGCAGGATGGACGCAGCGCACACTCGCCGGATACACCCCGAGAAAACCAGCCTCTCACCGGTTCTTGGCCGCCTCTTCGGGCAGGCGATCAACCCTATGCTGGTGATTGGCCTGGCGGCGGCGTCCGTCGCGTTGTGGCTCCTGGCCGCCAAGGCGATCATGACGACGATTCACTCGATCCACTGGCAGGAGAAGGTCAAGCCTCCCCCCGGATGGCGTGAAGCCAATCTGCTTGGGATCGGGTTGGTCATCGGTGCGGGGGTTCTCGCCATTCTGGTGGGCGACTGGCGGAAGGTCAGCCGAAAGGCGATTCTCCTCTATCTCATCCTCCTCGGGTGGATGGCTGGCCACCTTCTCTTGACCTATTCGAAATATCCGTTCTCCGGAGCGGCCCTCGTCGCACATAAAGGCCCCTTGACCTGGCTCACGATGGCCCTGGTCTTCGTCGGAGTCGACCGATCGCGGTGGATCCACATCGACCGGGTGATCACGATCCTCGCATTCGCGGGAGCGGCGTCGCTGTTCCTGACCGTTCCCACTCTGGACGGCTCGCGGATCGGTTCTCTCAAGAATCTGGGCACTTTCCATCAGGTCCTCCTGTGGACCAGTCCCTGGCTCCTTCTCACCTCCGGACTGCACACGGGCTGGAAGCGCGTCGTCCGTCTCCTGCCCTTCCTGGCTCTCTTGATGGGGACGCTGCTTCTGGTATCCCGCTCCTGGTCTCTTCTGTCTTTCCTCTACTTTCCCGCCTTTATCATGATTAACACCCAGGCAGGCCGTGCCGGCCTCCTCAAGGCCCGCTTCTCCACCGGCAAGTTCCTTTTCATTTTCGGCGCTCTCACCCTCATCGTCGTCGGCATCTTCATCGGCCATATCCTGACCGCCTCGGAACAACTCGAGGATCGTCTGACCGAGGACACCCGTTCCCGCCAACTCGTGGAGTTCTTCTCGCAGGTCACCGCGAAAGACCTGCTCATTGGCAAGGGCCCGGAAGGCCGGTGGCTCTGGCGCGGCGAGCCCTACGCGAACCTCGACCTCCCCTACGTTCTCATCATGTTCAATGGCGGAGTTCCAGCGCTTTTCGGTTACATCGCCCTTGTTATCTTTCCGGCCTACGGGGTGCTCCTGGCTCGCCGGCCGCGTATCACGGATCCCGGAACTCTCGCCGCAGCCTGCCTTCTCGGCGTCTGGTCCCTGGCGCTCACCGGCCTGAGCACCTTTGCCATGCCCAGTTCCTCGATCAACCATTTCCTCCTGTGCCTCTACGCCGGCCGCTGCTACGGAGCCTTGCACGAGCGCAAGCTGCACATCCAGGCCCGTCGGGCCGATCATCAGGCCCACATGCGCGTCCTGTACCAGAATCGTCCAGATTCGGCCTCTCGCGGGCGCGTCTCGATGAACTCGATACTGACACCGAAAGGTTCCCGATAAATGTCGGTCTGCATACTAGCCCAGAAGCCCTATCCTCATGGCATGGCCATCACGAACCGCATCCATCAGATCGCTAAGGGCATTCACGAGGCCGGTGGCGAGGCCTTTGTCCTCATCCCCTGGCCGACCGGCATGATTGAGGAAAACAACAGCGAAGTCCGCGGCGTTCATGAAGGAGTGCCTTTCGAATACGCTTCCGGCGTGATCGGCCGCCCCGGATCATTTCTGAGCCGCCGCTGGCACGGAGTGAAAGGCAGCTGGCGCGCGGCTCGCGCCCTCTTCCGGCGACGCAAGGATCTCGAAGGCGTCATCCTCATCAGCGACATTCTTCGCCAGATCGTCTTCTTTCGCCTGATCACCTGGCTGCTGCGCGTCCCCTACATTCACGAGAAGGGCGAATTCCCCGGCCTGTGGATGCACGAACAGGGCCCCTTCCAGAAAAAAAACGGCCCCGTTCAGCGCGCCTACGGATGGCTCTTCCTCCACCTCAGCTGCAAAGCCTTCGAT
>JABMPG010000508.1 GCA_013203855.1 bacterium | reverse complement strand
TCCGGTTTTGTCTTTCGGCCGCGCTTTACTCGCATTGGAGAGTCTCTTCATTCCGGTTTGAAGAGATCGACAGGCAAAAGCCTGTTGACTTCCTTTCTACCGATCGGTAGATATAGGAGAATCCCCCAGGTTGGGGAAGCCGGGCAAGCGCCTCCGGTGGCAGGGAGTGGGAATGGTTGTCTCCGATCACGAAACAGACTCGAAGACTCGCATCGGGCATTGTGCGCTCGAGATCTTTGCCACAAAGGGCTTTGCGGGCACCTCTATTCGAGAGATTGCCGAGGCGGCTGGGGTTACGAAGCCTACCCTCTACTATTACTTTGGCAGCAAAGAGCGGATGTATCAGTCTCTCTATAAGGGACTTCTGGAGGCTTTCTTCGGGGAGATGGAACAGGTGAAGGATCAGACGAGTGGGACTATGGCGCATCGTCTGCAGGCCGTTGTCGGCCTGTACTTCCGTTGGCTCAACGAGAAGCCGCTCCTGGCGACATTCATCCATCGGGCCACCTTTGGTCTCGCGTTCAATATGCCGGCCTTTGATCGGGATGTTCGCGTTGTGGAGGAGATTCTGAGGGATGGTGCGGCGGCCGGTGAGATCCCGGAGACAAACGCCAATCCGGAAGTGGCCCTGCATTTCATCGGTATCGTTCATCTTTACGTTGATCGTCGCGCCATCGTGCTTCGAGATCCTCTTTCACCGGATCTGGCGCAGCGAATCGTGCGGCGTTTTTTGGATGGGGTGGTCTCCTTTCCAGGAGATCGCGAAAACATAAGCCGTCTTGCTGACGGTCGGAGGCGTGGACTATGAGGGTGGCGCGGCGTTTATTTTCGTGGAAGGTTCTGGTTCTGGCGATGGCTCTTGGAGGCATCATCACCGGGACCAAGGTGGTCAGCATGATCTACGAGCCGCGTGGCGTCGATGCCTTGCGCCAAGAGCTGGAACTGGCCCAGAAGCAGCGGGCCGATCTGGGCTTGCGCATCGAGGGCTTGCGCGAGAAACTTGGCTCGGGTGGCGTCGGCCAAGACGTCGTCCGAACCAATGTCACCGTGCAGACTCTTTCGCTTCGCCCGATTCGCGACGTCCTTACCCTCCCCGGAGTATCGGAGGCGCAGGAGGATATCCTGCTTGCCGCCCGGAATGATGGACCGGTGGAGCGTATCACCGTGGAGGAGGGCCATCTTGTGACGGCGGGTCAGGAGATTGCGCGAATCGATGCCGAGGTGCTTGTCCAGACCCTGCGTAGTGCCGAGGCGTCCGAGAATCTCGCCGAGTTGAGTTACAGCCGGATCAAGGAGTTGGCGGGCAGCAAGGTTGCCAGCCAGGGCGAGCTGGACCGCTCTCTCTCCGAGATGCAACAGGCCCGGGCCGCCGTGGCCATTGGGCGGCAGAACCTGCGGGATGCCACTCTGGTTTCTCCCATCGACGGGAAAGTCGATGAGGTCTTCCTGGATGTGGGCGAGTTTGTGAACCGCGGCGAAACGGTGGCCCGCCTGGTCGACGCCGATAGCGTGAACGTGGTTTTGAACGTGCCCGAAAAGGACATTCCTTATTTGCGGACGGGCACGCAGGCCTTTGTCCACAATCCGGGACCTTGGGGGGGTGTCACGACCGGGACTATCACGCGGATCGGGCTTGTGGCCGACGAGCAATCGAAGACTTTTCCAGTGGAGGTGACGGTAGATAACCGGGATGGGCTTTTCAGGCCGGGCATGATCAACAAGGTGGACGTGGTGCGGCAGAGCCGGGATGCGGCGGTGATCATCTCTGTTTTCTCGATCATGCAGACTGAGAAAGGGCCAGTTGTCTATGTGGAAGAGGAAGGGCAGGCTCGGATGCGGCCCATCGAGGTCGGAATTCGCCGCGGGGCCGATCTGGAGGTGACACGGGGTCTTAACGCGGGCGATCGCCTGATTGTCGTCGGGCAGCGCACGCTTTCGGATGGTTCGGGCGTGCAGGTCGTGGCGGAGCGGGGCGGATCGGCTCCTATCGATTTTCGCGCGACGCCCCGGTCGGAGGATGAAGTTCGATGAAGATCGCGGATTTTGCTCTCGAAAACCGGACGACCGTATTCGTTCTGATGTTCATCATCGCGATCGCGGGTGCTTTCTGTTACATGACCCTGCCACGGGAAGCGGCGCCCGACATTCAGGTTCCTTATGTGGCGGTCGTCTCTCACTACGAGGGGGTGGGTCCGGCCGACATGGAAACCTTGGTGACCATGAAGATCGAACAGGAGCTCAGCGGTCTGAAAGACGTGAAGGAAATTCGCTCGAGTTCGGTCGAAGGCAATTCGAGCATCACTATCGAGTTCGAGCCCGACGTAGATATCGACGACGCGATGCAGAAGGTTCGAGAAAAAGTGGACCGGGCTAAACCGGAGCTTCCGCCGGATATGGAAGACGATCCGATCATCCAGGAGTTCAACTTTTCCGACCTTCCCATTCTTTTGGTCAATATCAACGGCGGTGACGATCAGATTCGTCTCAAGGAGATTGCCGACGAGTTGGAAGACCGGATCGAGGCGTTGCCTGGTG
>JABMPG010000507.1 GCA_013203855.1 bacterium | reverse complement strand
AAGATGGATGACGCGATCCAACACTTCCGGCGAGCTACGGATCTGCAGCCCGGCGAGCCGATGGGGTACACAAATCTCGGCTCAGCCCTGAGCCTCAAGAGCGACTTCGCGGGCGCTGCCGAAGCCTTCAGTCGCGCTCTCGAACTGGAGCCGAAGTCCACGCTGGCCCTATTCAACCTCGCCCATTCCCTTGAGGTGCAAAACCGGACCGGGGAGGCCATGGACGCTTACGAGAGACTGCTGCGTATCACGCCGGGAGATGCCGAAGCCCACCTCAAACTCGGCATGCTGCTGGCCGAGCAGGCCAAGAAGCACGAGGCCTTGATGCACCTGGAGAGCGCCTACGAGCAGGCCAGGGCCGCGAAGAACACGGCATTGTCCGAAGAGGCGCGGAAGCAGATCAAGAAACTGAAATCGCCAGTCGAGTAACCAAACAGTACTCCACAAAAGGAGACTTGGGAATGAAGAGGAACACCTCAAGAGCCGGACGGATGAGTCTTGCCTAGCCCGACTTTCGCAATTCGTCCTCGGAAATCGCGATTTTTCGGGTTCTTCGGGGCGTAAGTGTTCTGTTTTCAGTCTGGGTTTTCTGAAATGGGGCTGTAGTGCAGACCTACCCCCTTCACAGGTTTCTTGTCTTGAGCCACGATGGCGGCCATGTTCTTGCGCGGCAAGACTCGCTGGAAGGACGGCAAGGTTCACCGCTACTGGAGCGTGGTGGAGAACCGCCGGGCGGGGCGACGTTTCGACGAACGTTGCGGTGAACAATTTCGGGAACGTCACGATCTGGGGCTACGATTCCCGAGGCCGCAAGAGTTGGGAGACTCAGGTTCTGACGCCGACCGGCATGGGCGACGGGCAACACATCGGGGCGACGACGACGGGCGAGTCCGCGACCCTCCCGATTCGCGATCCGGCCCAAGGCAGCGGAGACGGCAAGATCACGACCATTTACACCTATCGTCCCAACGGCCAGATCTACGGTCTGGTGGACGACAACAACAACCGCAGCCAGTGGGCCTATGACTCGCAGGGCCGCAAGATTCTGGAGACGAAGGGATCGGCGTGGTATCCGCATTTGGCGGACTGGGTTTAGCTTGCCACCTTTATCAGTTGGTCCTACAACGCCGACGGCACGCTGTCGGTCTCTGGATGGAGCCAGAACGGGTCTGTCCCGAAGCGCCCGTCCGCGTTGAGCATCCCGAATGGTTCGTGCCCTGTGACGGCTCCATGGCCCGGTTCGACCTGTCCCAACCGGAAGCGTACGCCTGGCTGCGGAGCGAGATGGAGCGTCTGATCGACGCCTATGATCTGGCGTGGATGAAGATCGATTTCAACTTCGACCTGGACTCCGATCCGGCCGGTCTCGAACTCTCGGGTTACACCGAACTCTGGTACGGTATGCTGGACGAGGTACGCGCAGCCCATCCCGACGTCTTTTTCGAGGGGTGTTCCAGCGGCGCCATGCGGTCGGACCTCAACGCCCTGAGCCGTGCGGATGGGCACTTTCTGTCTGACAGCCTCGAGCCGGTGGACATGTTGCGGATTTCCCAGGGCGCATGGCTCCGCTTGCCTCCTGGCCGCATTGGGCGTTGGGCCGGTCTGCGCAGCCCGGGAAGGTTGATCCCCCGAAACCAACGGACCCTTGGAGATTCGCTGGACACGATCGTGGTGCCAGGCGGAGCTCTTTGGGAACCAGCGAGGTGCGTGGATCTGGATTTCGCGATGTTGGCGTCTATGCCGGGCACCCTCGGACTTACCGGGGATCTGGCCGGTCTTCCGGCCGCAGTCGCGGAACGTCTCGCGGAGCACGTTCAGTTCTTCAAGGAGTGGCGAGAGTTCATCTCCGGAACTGTGGCGCATCTCTTGACACCCGCGTCGCCCACCTCCGATCGGAATGGCTGGCTGACATTCCAACTCCAGACGCCGTCCGACTCGGCCAGTCTCCTGTTTATCTATCGCCTCGGCATCGCCTCGCCGGCGCGGCAGTGGCGTCTGCGTGGGCTTCGGCCCAACATGAACTACACGGTTCAGCGCCGCCTGACCCCCGAGGCGCCTCCCGTGATCCGGTCCGGTGCGGACCTCATGAGCCAAGGCCTGACCATCGAACTCCCGGCCGGGGGCAGTTCCCGCGCCTTTGCCGCGGCCGTCTATGTGGTGCGGCCTGAGAAATCGGAAGAGTGAGTGTGTGGGAGCAACGAGAACCGGTCGGGAGGGGGAACAGTTGAGAGGAGTCTCTGAGAGTCTGTATGAGAAGTCATCTTCTGCGCAATTGATCGGGTTCGAGACGATGAATCATAAGATTGATCATGCTGATCAAGATTCTGGCCTCGCTGCTTTGGGGCAGGTGTTCATAGTCCCGGCTCAGTCTTCGGTACCGGCCCAGCCATGCGAACGTTCGCTCCACGATCCAGCGCCGCTTCAAGACCACGAATCCCTCGTCGGGCCGTTTGACGATCTCGACGATCCAGGACTCTTTGGGACCAGCCCTATCTCGCCGAGACTCAACTCGGTCGACCCGGCCGCATGCCCCTATGTATCGCTGGCGAGAGAAGCGGTATTGCCCGCCCCCCACTGACAATAGTCTGACAACTCGGAAGAGAAATTACATGTTTTCAGAGAGATGAGGAATCTCAGTGCGTACAGATATGCGACTGACAACACGGGAGTTGAGATACAATACTGAGAAGACAGGTGTTATGCCTTTAGCCAGCATAAGAATCCCACCCTCTCCGCCAGTCTTGTAAATCATCTAAAGGGGTATCTCCTTGACTGATGTAGATACAAGATGTAGTATCTCGGCATATGAGGGAATATCCCCGAAACTTGCCGGAATTTGAGGCCCAGTT
>JABMPG010000506.1 GCA_013203855.1 bacterium | reverse complement strand
GGGCTGGGACGATCCGCCCAGGTTGCCGCTCGGGGTGAAACCGGAATCGGTGGTGAGGAGAACGGCGTCGCAGCGGCCGTAGAAGTGCGTTTTGTCATGAATGCCGATCAGGACGACCTCGGCCTGAAGGTCGAAGAAGCCGCCGGGCTCCCAAGCCCAGTCCGGCAGGCCGGAATCGCCAAAGTCGCTGGCGGACATCTGCCCGTCCACCGAAACATTGAAAAGCCGGGTGGCGGGCTGATAGTCGGGGAAATCGGTGGCACGGACCCAGAGGTAATAGCGGCCGGCTGAGGGGATCTGGATGCCCGTGGCGGCATCGGTCGGCGCGCCGGTGTTAGTGGCGAAAAGGAATTTCTCATCGGAGGCCACCGGGGCCGAGCTGTCGCCATAGCGAATCCAGTCGCCATAGCATTGAAAATCCTCGGCCTCGATGCCGATGGTAACGGCCTGGGCCAGAGATGAGACGAGCAGAAACACTCCGGCGAAAAAGGCCGGGAGCAGAAGCCGAGTATCCCCCCGGCTCCGGTCGAGCAGAACGGTGGACCTCATAGGCGAACTCCTCGGTTGTGCGAATGAACAGGCGTCCCGGCTTCCCGCGAACGTATTTCGAGTCTATCAGAAGGGGCCGGCGTGAGACAATGGAATAGGAAGTTCGCGGATGGACGACACAGAAGTATGGGACGGAACAGTGTGGGATCGGCGCCCCCGCCTGTAATCCCCCAAACCAGCAGAATCCCCCCAGGAATATGAAACATCTGTTCTTTCTGGCACAATCTCCAAGACTCAACTCCGTCCCCATCCACATGGGGAAGAAGAGCACGACCCGAACGATTTCAAGAAGAAATCGCCCAGATATCGCGTGCCTGTCCCGTACCCGGGAGCCCCTTCTCCTGCTGTCAGGCAGGCGGTGGGGCAAAAAGTCTTGACCCGCAGCCTGCCCAGTCACTAAAATCCATGGTGGAAGATCGGCGACGTTATTGTAGCGTCCGCCCGTGTTTATTCTTCAATCAAACACCCAATGCCCTTCCGGTTGCTCCAGGCGGCCCGTGGGAGTGTAAAAGGAATGACTATGGAATCGGCAGTCCGCAAACATACGGGAGCCGGACTTTCGCACGTCTGCGCTCTTCTGATCCTGGCCTCCGTCGTCTTGCCCATGCGGGCTTCGGCGGTGGGCGCCTTCGGGCAGGACTTCACGGCCCGGCAGCCCGATGGTAAGGAGTTCCCCGTCCGGGTCTGGGGAGATGAGTACTTTCGAGTTGCTGAGACGCTGGATGGCTACACGGTAACCTATGAGCCTCAGACGCCGTGGATCACCTACGCAACGTTGTCCGCGGACGGGACGGAACTGGTCTCGACTGGCGTTCGCGTGGTTCCCGCGCAAGCCGGGAATATGCAGGTTCAGTCCACCCTTCCAAACCTCGAGAAGCACGTGCGCATCACGCCCGAATCCCGCGCGGAAAAAGTGGCCAACAGCCGGCGGACACTGATGTCCCCGACCCGTGAGCCCGGAGCGATAGCCCCCCTGGCGGCCGGTGACTGGGAGCCTTCGCTTCAGGGGACCGTCAAGGGCGTCTGCATCCTGATCGACTTTTCCGACGATCCCGCCACGGTCAATCGCTCGGCAATCGATGATATGTGCAACGAACAGGGGTACTCTGGCTATGGAAACAACGGGTCGGTTCACGACTATTTCTACGATGTCTCCGAGGGCGTCCTGACTTACACCAACCACGTGACCTCATACTATCGAGCCCAGAACCCGCGAACATATTACGATAATCCCTCGGATGTTTTTGGCATGGGTGCTCAAGTGCTTATTCTCGAGGCGCTGGACTGGCTCGATTCGAGCGGATTCGACTTTTCGCAATATGACACCAACGGGGATGGGTACATCGACGCCCTGAATTTGTTTTATGCCGGTGAGGCCCCGCCTATCTGGGCCACCGGCTTGTGGCCCCACTCCGGCGGATTGGCCTACCAGGTCGATGGCGTGGAAACCTACCGGTACCAGATTACCAACATTGGCAGTGCGCTCACCATCGGCACGTTCTGCCACGAGAACGGGCACATGTTGGGAGGCTGGCCCGACTTTTATGACTACGAATACGACTCCATCGGTATCGGCTTTTTCTGCCTTATGTCTGCCGGCAACTACGGCGACGACGGCCGCAATCCTGTCGAACCCAACGCCTTTCTCAAACTGATCTCGGGCTGGGCAACCCTAACCGTTCTCACCCAGCCCGCCCAGAGTCTTCCCGCCCAGGCGGGGATCAACCAGATATACAAAATCAACAATGCCCAACTCGCCACGGAGTATTTCCTGGTCGAAAACCGCCAGCAATCGGCCCGCGATGCCGCCGTGCCCGACGCCGGGCTCGCCATCTGGCACGTTGACGAGAACGGAGATCGCGACTCCCAGCAGATGACGCCAGATGCGCACTATGTGGTGAGCCTGGAACAGGCCGACGGCCGCTTTGATATGGAGCACAACGAGAACTACGGCGACAACACCGACCTCTTCCGGGCCCCCCAGTACCTAGCCTTCAACGACACCACCCTTCCAGACGCCCACTGGTGGTCGGGGCAGGCTTCCGGAATCTCTATCTCGGAAATCAGCTTCCCCCGCGACACAATAACCTTCAACTTCGGTGGCGGCGG
>JABMPG010000505.1 GCA_013203855.1 bacterium | reverse complement strand
TACTTATCCTTCAATTCCTTAATCTGGTCTCTTAAGATCGCCGCCCTCTCAAACTGCAGGTTCCTGGCTGCCAACTCCATGTCACGCTGCAGCTCACTAATTAAGATCGTCACATCGTATTGGTCATCGGTCTCCTCCACAACCCCGGCGATGACCTCGCGGGCCTGGGGATAGATGCGTGGCCGGACACGCTGCTCTAAATGACGGCGGGAGAGGGCGCGCATTTCTTCGGGGGTGTGGGCCTTGAATTGGCGGAGTTGGAAAGCGAGGAAGGCTTCCTCGTCCAAGGCGCCCGCGCAATAGGCTTCCCAGTGCTTCTGGGCTTCGATGCGCTCGTCCGCTGGCGCAACCTTGATCTCGACGAGGAATTCCTTCCACGAGACGTCGCAATCGTTGTCGATCAGGGTGTGATCCATATCGAGGAAGACGATGTCGATGTCTTTCAAATCGGAGAGTCCTTTCTGTTCAAGCGGGGCGGGGCACGGTTTCAGCTTGTGGCGCAATCGTCCCGGGCTTGTGTTTTCACTTAGCCCAGTCCACGCGGCGAGCATCGGCCCAGAGGGACTCGAGACGGTAATACTCTCGGCTCTCCGTGCTGAACAGGTGGACGACCACGTCGCCGTAGTCGACGATCACCCAGGAGTGGCTGGCCGTATCGTTGTCGGCGATGGGCCGGCATCCGATCTCGCGCAATTCGTGCTGAATGCGCCGGCTGACGGCGCGAAGTTGGACCGAGGAGTCGCAGGTGGCCACGACGAAGAAATCGGTGAAGTTGCACTGCCCTTTCACGTCGAGGGCTACGATGGCCTCGGCTTTCTGGTCGTCGGCAATCCGTGCTACCTCCACGGCTTTGTCTCGGGCAGACATTTGCGACCCGATCGGTCGATTGGCATCAGTTGTGGTACTCAAGACGGATACGGTCTCCTTTCCGACACGACCCGCGCTCGTTGGGAGCGGGGGTGGAGGGGTTTGTTCTTGCGACTCACATGGTCGGTCTTGCTCAGGATAGCCTGGCGGACCGCTTCTCCCAGATTCTCCCGGCCTAGTTTCCGGAGGGTCTGCACGCCTTCGAAAGTCCGGTTGGGCTCGGTGTAATCGGCCAGGAAAAGGATCTGGTCCAGCAGGGTCATATGGGCGTCACCGGTCGGGTGGAGCCGGATCGCCCGGGCGACATCTTCGGAGGCGCCGAACTCTTCTAACGCCATGATCGCTCCGAGTATAGCATGCCATACGGCGGGATAGCCCTCATCGTCCACTTCGAACCAGTCGGGATGACCGCTGATTCGTTCGCGCGCCACGGACGGAAGCTCGTCTTTGGCGATGTCGTGAAGCAGGCCGGCCAGCAGGGCGTCGTGCGGATTGCAGCCCCAGCGATGGGCGAGGCTCACAGCTGTGTGGGCGCTTCCCAGAGCATGGAGAACACGGCTTGGAGAGAGGCGTTCCTGCAGGATTCCGTATATGTCGTCAATCTGGTGAGCGTTCAGCAATTCCTTCATACAGGCGCTTTCACAGGGTCTGAGCCTTCTCTTTCATGAGAGCAAACAAACGGGCCGATTTCAATCAAAATGCGGGCGGAGTCCCGTCGAACTCGGGGAACTCCGCCCGCAAAAACCTGGAAACTCCGACTGCAGACCGATGCAGATGTGTGTCAACTGCGGCGCCAGACGTGGAGCCGCGCGAAACGGGACCCGCAAAGGGCGCGGCCCTGACTACTTGATGAAGCCCTGACGGCGCAGAAACTCATCCGTGCCGACTTTCTCCATGGTGCGAAGAGCCTGTGTGCTGATCCGCATCATGACCCAACGCTTCAGGGAGGGCACGAAGATCCGTTTCTTCACGATGTTGGCCAGCTGGACACGCTTCACGTGTCTTTTCGAATGGCTGACCGTATTTCCTACCTGATTGCTTTTACCTGTCAACACGCAGCGCCGAGACATGATCATCACTCCTTGGTGGTTCTCGCGGGCTGGCTCTCCGGAGGGGAGCACAAGCCCCTTCGCCAGTCAGAGACCGGCGGTACAGACCGATAAGAATACCATTGGACGTGGGGATTGCAAGATGTTTTTCGCCCGTGCCGCGGGAAATATTTCCATCCCGTTCGGGAGGATTTCGTTGGCGAATGGGCTCGTGAGATAGGAGGATATGCTTTCCGGTCGCGGCCGGATCCGGAGCCATGGCGAAAAAGCTGCCCCTACGCCCTCTCGTGAGCGGCCGCCAGTACCGTATGGTATCGTTGGCGGTGACGATCCCTGCCGTCATGATGGTTTCCCCGCTGGTGGGGTTTTTTCTCGGGCGTTGGGTGGGGGGCCTGCTCGATTATCCCAGAGCCGGCGCGTTGGCGGGGCTTCTCCTGGGCCTGATTGCAGGCGCGCGGGAGACGGTGCGAATGATCCGGCAACTGATCGCAATGATGAAAGAATAAGCGGGAAGGGTTCTCTCTGAAATGAAGCGAGGGTTAGGCATGTGGTGTTTTCCCCGGGTCGCGGACGGTTCGCCGGCGGCTTTTTTTCGACGATCGATGAAGGCCAGCCTGTGGGTCGGAGCGCTGGTGGCTTTGTTCGGGTTGGTTTACGC
>JABMPG010000504.1 GCA_013203855.1 bacterium | reverse complement strand
GGTGGTAGACTGCTGCTATTCAGGAGGGTTTGTGGAGGCGTGCAGGGAGGAGTGACGGGATGAACAGGCTCGCGTGGTTAGTTCCAAACCAGAAGCAGGGTAATGCGCCAGTGAGAATAAAACGCAAAGGCGATAGGTCCGGCTACAGGGCCGGGGTTTGCTCTTTCACCTTGTTCGTTCTTATGGCCTTGACAGCGCAAGGGGCCGAGATTCAGACGCGGGCACTCCAGCAATGCGGACTTGGAAGCCTGCACAGCGTGCGGTTCGCTCCCGACGGCGCGCGAGCTTTGACTGGGGGCAAGGCCGGCGCCTATCTCTGGCACGCCTCTTCCGGCGCGCTGATCAGATCCTATACGGGACACACGGACTACGTTACGCACGCGGATCTGTCACCTGATGGAAAGTTGGCCTTAACAGCCGGGGGGAACGCAGATACGCGTATCCTGATGTGGGACATCGAGACGGGAAGACCTCTCTTCACGATCGAACGAAACACCGTCAGCGATTCTGATATGTTCCTTTCCGACAACCAGCGTTTTGCCTGCAAGTCAGTTTCGGGGCTGGAATTCAGGAGCGTCGTGGACGGCTCCGTCGATCTTCTGCTGTCCTTTGGCGCGGAAGTGAGCTCCTGGGGGGGCGCCATGAGCTCTTGGCAGCCGGCCTATGTCTTCTCCGACGATTGCTCGCGCGTTCTCCTCTCCGCTTACGTCATCGATCAGCAGACCGTTGCCCGGGGGCGGGTCTATGACACGCATACGGGGGAACTCCTGGTTTCCTTGGGCAATTGGATCGACTGGTTCAGCGCCGGTGACATGTCGCCGGACGGTTCTCTGGTGGCATGGGCCGTGGGTGTGGGGACACCGGGGCAAACGATACGGATATCCTTGGTGACGTCCGGGCAGACCGTGCACACGCTCAATTCCAGTTCACAGATCACGATCGTTCGTTTTTCCCATGACGGCACGAGGCTTCTGACTGCGGGCAACGGCGACAACGCGATCTGGAATGTCCAGACGGGCCAGAAGGTGTGCGCGATTTCGAGCGGCTTTTCGTCCGTCATGAATGCCGCCTGGACACCCGACGATTCGCGCGTTGTCCTAACCCTGCAATCGGGGGAAGCCCGGGTCTGCCACGCCGGTGCCGGAACAATCTTGCGCAGCCTCCGCCACCCTCACCTTGCTCCATTCCTCGAGATATCCCCGGAGGGAGATCGGGCGCTGATCGGGGCGTTCGACCAGCGGGTGTACCTATGGGACCTGGACACGGGCCATCTCATCCAAGTGCTTCGCGGACACACGAATGACGTGCTCGACGCCGATCTCAGCGCCGATGGCCAACAAATGGTGACGGGGCACGCCAGAGGGTACACAACAGGCGAGGACGGATACCAAGGGACGGCGAATCTATGGGATCTGCAGACGGGGGCCCTGTTGGGCTCCTATGCCTCCCACGATTCTTCGGTTTCCGCAGTGGCTCTGTCTCCGGATGATTCCCAACTGATGACAGGGGGCTGGGACCGTAAGGCTCTCTTGTGGGACGTTAAATCCGGCAACATTCTGACCACTTTCTCCGAACTCGGCTTATCGGGAGCCAACGTGATGAGCGTGGACTTTTCTGCCGATGGACAACTGTGTCTCGCGGCCATGTCCGACGGAGAATGCCGGGTGTGGGAAATGACGGGCGCCCCCTTCGCATCGCGATCCTTCGGCCCGACTTTTGTGTTGGACTCGGCCTCTTTCTCCCCTGCCAGCCGCAAGGTTCTCATCGTGGGAGGCCCCTATCCTCCCCAAGCGCGGGTCTGGGATCTCACAGGCGGAACCGTCTTGGACATCAACGCTCCGGAAGGACATTACTGCGGCGAGTTTTCGCCGGATGGTTCGAAGGTCATCCTCGGCCATTCCGGGGATTCCATTGTAGCCGTCTGGGATTCCTCAACGGGTGCGGCTCTCAAGACCTTCTCGACAGCCGCCATGAGCGTCGCCTTGTCGCCCGACGGCCAACGTGCGGCTGTGGGG
>JABMPG010000503.1 GCA_013203855.1 bacterium | reverse complement strand
CTTCAACGCTTACCTGACAAAGGGCGTGGTGGTTCTCACGCTCGGACTGGCCTATCGCTATAGCCGCGAAACACTCACGGCATGGCTGGCGCTGGAGATGGTCGTCTTGCTCCTGTCAGCGGCGCGATCCGGCCTTCTGGTTAACCGACTTCTCGCGCTGGGACTGGGCGTGATCGCCTTCTTCCACGGCCTCTCCACGGTCGTTTCGGCCGGAAGTCTGAACATCGCGAACGTGAACCTGGACCCCGAAGCGGCCCAATCAATCTACGAGACCGCGGGCTATGCCGGACAGGTCTTCCAGGCGGTTCTCGCGATCCTGGCCTTCTTCTTCTGCAGTCGTTTCTACGCCTCGATAGACTGGAGAAAACGGACCAGCGAGATGCCAGGCTTTGCGTTTCTGCAGCAGGCGCTTGACGGAGATTGCATGAAGAGCAGCGGGAAAAGCATTCCGGCAGCCTATGCCTGGGGCGGGAGTCTGTTCCTGTTGATCTATGCGCTTGACCTCGCCGAGCCAGGGCATCGGTCGCTGGCAATCGCCGCCGCGGGGCTGGTTCTCCTGATCGCGTCGGTCGGCTTTCGGTTTGCGAGTTTCCAGATTTGGGCATTGCGTCTGACGGCCCTCGCCGCGCTCTGGGCGATCTTTCTGGAGAGCGGCGGCCGCAAACTTACGCTGGACCTCGGCGCGGTCTATGTCCTTCTCGTAACTGCGGCTGGCGTCTTCTCTTTGACCGTCGAGAGCGGGCGTGACTCGATCCAGGTACACCACCTTCCCGTCCGTCTTGCATCTCGAATGGGGGGAATCGTGGCCGCTCTGATCCTCCCGCTGTTCTTTGTCGTGCAAATCTGGAAAACGCGTCAGTTCCTGCCGTTGGGTCCGGAGTGGATGACGTGGGCGGTTCTGGCCGCGACGTTGATCTCGGCGATCTGGCTGGAAGGATTCGCGACGGGCTGGCGGAATCGTTTCGTCCGAACGTCAGTCTCGCAGGATGCCATCTATCGATTCTGCCTGTATCTAATCGCGGCCTTTTTTCTGGGGCGGCGCCTCCTGCTTATTCTGCCGAACCCGCAATGGCCTATCGGACTGACGATTGCCTCGGGTGTCTGCGCGGCGGCTTTCTTGATTCTCGACAAGCGCGCCCTGTCCACAGCCGCCCTGATCCTGGCGTCGTGGGCGGTCATGGCGTGGATGCCTCGCAACTGGCCATCGTCTGAGAATCCTCCGATGATCTGGCTGGTCGCGGGGGGGCTGTTGATCGCCCTCCCTCTGGCCATGGAGCGACTCTATGTTTCAGTCGGCCGCGAGAAATGGTTCAGGGCCGTCGGCGGGCTAGCGATCTTTCTGGCATGGGGGGTGGCCCTAAGACACGTGAATGCCACCATCGACAAACCGTGGGTCTTCGCGGGATACAGCGGAGTCGCTTGCGCCTTTCTCGCCTTCGGAACGAGTTTTCGATCCAACGCGGCGACGATCCTGTCGGGCCTGGGCGCGGTGTTCCTGTCCATCCATCTCTGCCTGCATGTTCTGCCGCCCGCGTGGAGTGGAAACTGGGTTGCGCTGGTCGCATCGTTCACGATTCTCGGGGTCTACTGGATAGTCGTGGAAAGACTGTTTTCTGTGTGTCTCAGTGTATCGAAACGTCTGAGCCCGAGCATGTTCTTTTGGACCGGTCTCGTATGGATCGCTCTGGCAGCGTATGTTTTCGTCGTGTTTTTCCAGCGCCTGCCTCACGTGTCGGGGATCAGCGACACCTGGATCACCATCGGATGGTTCGGCTTGGCAGTGGCGCTTTTTCTGGTCTCCCTCGCCTTCCGCGAGAAGCAGTACCGCTATGTCGGCCTCGCGGCGATCGTGCTCAGCCTGGGCCGGGTCCTGCTCGTCGACATGAAAAGCGCGCCGCCCGCCCTTCGAATCGCCGCCTTCGCGCTGATGGGAACCGGACTCCTCGCCATCAGTTACGGCTACTTCAAGTTCATGGACCGATTTGGGGCGCAAAAGGAAAGCGCGTCTGCATCTCCAGAGCAATCCAGGCATCGCGACTGACGGATACCCATTCAGCCCGGCCACTCCCGGGTTGACAGGTTTCGCGGGGCAGTTTAGACTTTCGTGAATCCAAGTGTGGGGCCGGCGCCCTCCCCGGCCGACTCAGGGGCGTCCGGTGAAAAGCAGAGGGCTTTCGCCCCCGATACTCAAAAAAAAGAAAGTGCAACCATGCCAGTTTCCGCCGAATCGTCGCTTCACGTTTACAATACCTTCACCCGCTCGAAAGAGCCTTTTGAGCCGCTCGAGGCCGGGAAGGTGCGGATGTATAACTGCGGGCCGACCGTCTACGACTATTTCCACATCGGCAACGCTCGCAACTTCGTCTGCGCCGACGTGATCCGGCGGCATCTCGAATACCGCGGCTACCAGGTGACCTTCGTCCAGAACATCACCGACATCGAAGACAAGATCATCAACAAGGCCAAGGCCGAAGGCGTCACGGCGAAGGAGATCGCCGAGAAGTACACGAAGATCTTCTTCGAGTCCGCCGCGGCCCTGGGCGTCCGCCGCGCCGATCACCATCCCAAGGCCACCGAATACGTGGACAAGATGGTCGCCCTCGTCAAAGGCCTGGAGGAAAAGGGGTACGCCTACACCTCCGACGGCGACGTCTATTTCCGCGTGTTGGCTTTCAAGGACTACGGCCGCCTGTCGGGCCGGAAACTCGACGACATGCTCAGCGGCGCCCGAGTCGAGATCTCCCAGAAGAAGGAGCATCCCGGAGATTTCGTCCTCTGGAAAGCCGCCAAGGAAGGCGAGCCGTCCTGGCCCAGCCCCTGGGGTGATGGACGCCCCGGCTGGCATCTCGAATGCTCCGTCATGTCCATGGACCTCCTCGGCGACACTTTCGACATCCACATGGGCGGCGCGGACCTGACCTTCCCGCACCATGAAAACGAGATCGCCCAGAGCGAGGCCGCCACGGGCAAGCCTTTCGTACGCTACTGGATGCACAACGGGTTTCTGAACGTCGACGGCGAGAAGATGTCGAAGTCCCTCGGGAACTTTTTTACCATCAACG
>JABMPG010000502.1 GCA_013203855.1 bacterium | reverse complement strand
TCTCTGCAAGCTTTGCTCCACCTTTTCCAAGGCGGCGCTGTTGCGATCGATGCAGGGCACAAACTGTTCGGTAAAGGCTTTCTCTCGCGCGCAGTGGTGTGAAAAGAGATCCCGCTGCGATTCGTGTCTTTGAGTCATCAGTATAAAGAAGGCGCGGATGAAGGCGGCTGTCAGAACAAAGGACAGGCCCAGCGCGCCGTACTGGACCATGGGGTTTTCGAGAAAAGACATAGAGTGTTCTCCTGGTTTCGAAAGATTGGAGGGTTTACCGAAATCCACACGGGTTCTAACTTTGAACCCCTTCAATGAGATCGACGATCTGGAATAACTTCGTGTCGTAGTCCGGATCGTCCGGACAATATGTTGGCGCCATCTCGCGAACGAAGGCCTGGAGTTCGACTTGCCGCATCAGGGCGTGGATATGCTCGAAGGCCTGCTGCATCTCGGCCCGGGCCCGGCGCGCCGCCTCATAGTGCGAGGACCGGGACAGCAGGCGTCCATAGGCATGGAAGGCCTCCTCCATATCGGCGAATCGCCGGAAGCGCCGGGGCCCCGACGACGATGTCAGAACATAGACTTCCGCGGGAGGGGTGCGCGGCGTGGCGGTGATGCCGAAGTAGTTGTGGGCCTCGCGCGCGAGACCCGATTCTCCCCAGCCGCTTTCAAGAACCGCGGCCGCCGCCGACAGCCGCCAGTCCAGACCATACAAAGGGCCGATCCGGCGGGCCAGGTTGATCGCTTTCTCAAGAAACGCTGTTTGACTTTCGGATAGACCGGGCATGAAAGAACTCCGTCGGAGGAAGATAGTCGTCAGTCGGTGGTCAGTTGCAGAAGCAGCCAGGAACCGGAAAGAGGAAGTTAGAGATGTCCGCGCCAATGCCCCGTGACCTCTCTCTTGATCCCTGGCTTCTCCCTACGTCAGTTAGTCCCGAGCTTTCGCACTCCGTCACGGACGAAAATAGCGAGGAGGCCGGTGACGAGGGCGTTCAGCCCCTGGGGAACATCGCCCGAGATAATCAGGCCGACGCCCGTTGCAATGGCGGCCAGGCCGCCCCAGAAGGTTTTTGTTTTCATCAAAGCATTCATGATCTTTCTCCTGTCTGTGGATTATTGGAAATGTTGCGCAAGCTTCCTGGGCGCCCCAATAGGGCATTAGAAGAATCTTTCCTCCTCCGCCAGTTCTCCCCGCAGTTGCAGCGCCGCTTGCACGACCTCGTAGACGAGAACCGGGATCGTCTCCGCGATGCCTTTGGCTAGACGCAGATCGCTGACCTCCAGGCAGGAGGTAAGCGTCACATCCTCCCGAGGAACCTGCTCGACGATTTCTCCGGAAACCAGAAGGTTACCGTCCTGGTCCAGCGCAAAGCGAGGAACATAGTCATCTCCCGATCCTGTGCCGAAAAAGAGCCGGTCCTCCGTTTGCCGATACTCGATGGGCGAGGACAGTGTTCCGGGAAGATTTACCTTTTCGACGGCGCGGCCCCGCAGGCGCAGCAAACCGTCCCATCGAATCGTCGCCACCACTCGACCTTCGATTCGGATCTCGATCAGTCGGCCCGAAGCCCGGTGGCGCAACACCGTGCTTTCATCGTGCCGCCAGCAGGCGTATCCGGGGTCGGGAAAATCGGCGTCGAACCGAAGCAGGTGGGCCTCGGGCACGGACAGGCTCGCAACCCGGCCCTGTTCGAGCGCGAGGGGAAAACGCTCCTCGACCAAGCGCAGACGATCCTCCGCCTCCAATCGGATCGCGCTGAGAGGCGCGTGAAGTCGAACACGATGACGGCGGAAACCGTGGCGCCCCAGAATGTGCCGAGCCAGGTCGGCGATGACGGCCGGAGTGTTATGATTGTGCCATTCCAGGCGGTCGCTCCATTCATGTCCGATCCGTTCGAAAACCGGCAGGGGCTGCACGCGATCAGTCCACAGAAACCGTCTCCATCCCGAGGTGCGCGCGCCGGAGAAATCCTTCTGGAAGTGCAGATGGGTCGCGCGAAGCAGATTGGCCTCGCTTTCCCGCTCCAGCCGGAGATCGTCTCCCCGGAGAATGTTCCCGCCATCGAACACGAAATCGGCCGCAGCCCATTCCGCCTCCCCCGCGTCGAAAATCAGGGCCACACGATCCCCCGAGACGATCAGCCGGCTTCGTGACTCGTACAGCAACCGCCGCAGGAGATCGCTCAGTCGCTCGGGAGATTCCAGACGGTTCGAAAACCGATACTCCAGCGAATCAAGATGCCCCGCCGCCGTCGTGAAGGAACCTTCATCGATCCGATCCGGATCCAGCGCGATCCCAGCCGGATGCTTGAGCAGGAATCGGATCAGTCCCGCCGGATTATCCAGAAGTGTCCCCGACTCCTCGACGCCCTCAATTTGCGCGGTCAGACGCGATGCCATGCGGGTGCGCGCACGGGAACGATAGGTTGTCTCGAGAACCAGGTCGTGAACGTGGAATTCCGTGGTGTCTCCCATCGCTATCATCTCTACCTCCGCGCGGAAACCGCCATCGGAGCCGTCGAGAAGATCCCAGTCTCCATTTCCTTCAAGGAGGGACGTCAGATCCAGAAAGAGATCGACCGGACGGGTCCAGGAATCGGCCGTGAGCGGCTGCGATGCGGGACCCGTGCCGTGGGTGTGGCTGGGAACGGTCACCTCGGCGGCCGGATCGGACGGGCGCGAGAGGATCACGCTCAGGGTCAGGTCATTCCGAATAAACCGAAGAGTCAACTGCGTCGAAAGATCCCAGAGCCGATCCGCCGATATCCGCGCGCGAAGTCCCGCGGTCTGGAGCAGACCGTAGCGCTTCTCTCCCTCCGAGAGGTCCCCTTGCCATCCGATGGCAAGGCGGGGGTGCGCCCGGTCGATCCTGGCAAAGGTCGTTTCCGGGTCTCCGTCGCAGGCGAGGCCCGGATCGATCGCCTGGTTGGTTTCGTCAACGGTCCACGCTGGAGGAGCCTTCAGCTTCGTCGGGCTGGAACTGTAGGAGACCTGGGCGGGCCACTTGGCCAGCACGACTTTGTGCAACGTCTCGCCCCGCCACTCCTCGGTCACGGCCGCGTATTGGCCAACCGGGACCGGAATGTCGTCGGCCCGCAGATCCTCGACAGCGCGACAGAGATGCCCCGCGACCAGCCACTCGAAACCCGCCGCCGGAATCAACCGGGCGGGAGAACCCGCGTCATGCCAGGCTGCCTCGGGACGGCGCAAGGGATCTGTCAGGCGGCCCAGCGTCTTTCGGTCATGGTCCAACGCATCGTACTCGAACCGTTCGTCCCCTACCTGAACCGCGCCTGTGAGCGGCAACCCGTCCACCGATTCGACCGAGATCGTGGAGTCCTCGGGATGCACGTCCTCCACCAGGACCAGTTCCTGTCCCGTTCGCCATTCCACCAATTCCGCCTTGCCGAATTCG
>JABMPG010000057.1 GCA_013203855.1 bacterium | reverse complement strand
GCATGTAGATGGCCTCGGGATGCAGGATCGGCGGGGCGTCGAGCTTGTTCACCTCGCCGAGGATCTCGCCGGTGTCCACGTCCTCGATCAGCACGTTCTTGTCCACCGTGTCGCGGAGGGATATCTCGTGCTGGGGGGTGTCGGAGGCGGCGTGGTACCAGGTATCGGCGATCCGGCGGACCTTGCGGTTCTCCCCGAGGACGTCCAGAACGAGTTCCGTATGTGGGCCGAAGGTGGACATCTCGCCCGGGCCCAGGGGGCTCTCGTGCGTGGCGCAGCGGAGATGCCCGATGATCACGAACGGGTTGTCCGCGTCCACCACCGCCTGCTCCACCGGCCGGCCGAAGAGGTATTCCGGATGGCTCATGACGTACTGGTTGACGGCGGTGTCCAGCCCGATGAGAAAGACGACCGCCTCGCGTTCCTGACGCCCGGCGCGGCCCGATTGCTGAAAGAAGGACGCCAGCGTGCCGGGATAGCCCACGAGGATCGAGGCGTCCATGCCGCCCACGTCAATGCCGAGTTCCAGAGCGGGAGTGGTGCTGACTCCCAGAAGTTCGCCCTCGAAAAGGCGTTTCTCGATCTCGCGGCGTTCCTGGGGCAGATAGCCTCCGCGATAGGGCGTGACTTTCGAGACGAGTTGAGGCGCGCGAGTTCGCAGACTGTCGCAGACGTAGCGGTGGATCATCTCGGCCGTGATGCGGGCCTTCGAGAAGGTGATGGTGGGGACGCCGCGCTGCACGAGGAGGGCCATCAGTTCGTGGGCTTCGTCGTTGGCGCTACGGCGCGAACGCCAGTCCCGGCCGCGAATCCGGGGCGGGTTCCAGAAAACGTAGGTCCGGGGCCCGCGCGGGCTGCCGCCGTCGTCGATGAGGGTCATCTTCCGGCCCGTCAACTCCTCGGCCATTTCCAGAGGATTGCCGATCGTCGCCGACGAAGCGATGAGGCGCGGGCTCGAGCCATAATGTTTGCACAGGCGGAAGAGCCGTGTGAAAAGGTTGGCTGCGTTCGAGCCGAAAATGCCACTGTAGACGTGCAGTTCGTCGATGATCAGAAACTTGAGATTGGCGAAGAATCGGGCCCATCGCGCGTGTTGGGGCAGGACGCCCGCGTGAAGCATGTCCGGGTTCGTGAAGAGCACTCCGCCGTGATCCCGCAAGCGTCGGCGCAGGGTCGAAGGCGTATCTCCGTCAAAAACGCCAGCCAGAATCGAACGCTTCTCCCCCGTCAGCCCCGTCGCCGTGAGAGCCTCTTGGAAGCGCTGAAACTGGTCCTGACTCAGCGCCTTCGTGGGGAAGAGAAGAAGCGCGGTCGAATCGGGCTCGGCAAGAAGGGTCTCAAGAAGGGGAACCGTGTAGCAAAGGGATTTGCCCGAAGCCGTGCCTGTGGCGATCAAGGGGTCCCGGCCGGCACGTGCGCAGCGAATCGCCTCGGCCTGATGGGTATAGAGCCGCGCGATGCCCTTTTCCCCCAGCCAGCGGCTCACCCGTTCGGCCATCGCGAGCTCGCCCTCGGGCGCATAGCGGACATCGCGGGGCGCGATCCGTCGGACATACACATCCTGCCCCTCGTAGTGGGGAAGAGCTCGGATTTCTTTCAGGAAGGCTTCAACATCCACAGCCGGCTCACGTCATCTTCAGAAGGTCATGAAGGCGTAAAACGCCAATGGCCCGTTCCTCGGCGTTCAACACGGGCAGGAAGGCGATTTGAAAGGGACGATTCTCCATCAATTCGAGCGCGTGGACCGCCATCTCCTCGGCATGGATCACGGTCGGATTGCGGGTCATGATATCGGCTGCCTTCAGGTCGAAAAACTTTTCGCGAAATTTCAGGGCCCGGCGGATGTCGCCGTCCACAATGATGCCTTCCAGGCGGCAGGAATCCGGGTCGCTGACCACGTTGACCCCGCCCAGGCGTTTCTCCGTGAGAACGGCGATGATCTCTTCGACATCGGCCTCCGGCGTGACCATGGGGTTTTCTGGCCCACAGTGCATGAGATCCTTGACCCGGAGCAGAAGTCGCCGGCCGATGGCCCCGGCGGGATGATATCGCGCGAAGTCGATGTCGCGGAATCCTTTGAGCTTGCTCAGGCACCCGGCCATGGCGTCCCCGACGGCCAGGGTGGCTACGGCGCTGGCCGTCGGCGCCAAGTTGAGATGATCCGCTTCGCAGGGAACGTCAAGCCGGATCACGAAATCCGCGGCCTGGGCCAGATCGGACTCGCTTCGGCCCACCATCGCCACGATCTTGGCTCCGATCCGCCGGATGGGCGTGATAAGAGCGAGGATTTCGTCGGACTGGCCACTGTGGCTCAGGGCAAGCACCACATCGTTTTCCCCGACCATCCCGAGGTCGCCGTGAAGGGCATCGGTGGCATGAAGGTAGACGGCGACTGTGCCGGTACTGGACATGGTGGCGGCGATCTTCTGGCCGATGAGGCCCGATTTGCCCACGCCGGTGACCACCACCTTGCCCTTGGAATTGTGGATCATCTGAACGGCGCCGACAAACCCGTCATCCAGAGCGTTCGACGTGTTCTCGACGGCTTGCAGCTCTTTCCGAATGATGTTCCGGGCTTCGGCTAGTATATCTTTAGGCATGAATGGGTGTGTATCCAATAGGAGAATGAAAAGCAGCCGGACGGGGCACAGTGCCCACGTCCGGCTGACAGTCTACAGAGAGCGGAAAAAGGTTTCCAGTATTCTTATTCGTAGAGAACCCAGGTGTTCGTGCCGGTTCGGCCGCCCGTCTCGTCGTCTCCGGGCGCTTCCGGGACATAGTTGACGG